>DATFPS010000110.1:0-4523 GCA_035264705.1 Nitrososphaeraceae archaeon
TAATTGTTCAACTAATTCCTTTACTTCTTCTGCTTTCCCACGACCAATACCGTATTTTGACTGTGTAAGATTACGCTGGTTTACTATTTTAATAACAGAATATCTAGCAGCGTCTGCTAAAGAGATCGCTTCTCTTGTTACCTCTTCTAAAGGGTAGGTGATTAGTAGAGCTGATTTATTTGAATTTAGCACTATTTTTTATTCCTCTTTTATAATAACAATATTGGACTCATAAACAATTTAAACCTAAATTAAGATACCTGTAAAAAGAGCGTGAATAAAAGAACAGACATCTGTGTATTATTTTAATAAAACCAAAGTTATAGCAATAATGAAAATTTACAACTATTATCCTTCGTTTTCAGAACCTTCTTGTGATTTTAACGTTCTGCTGAAACCCATTAAAACCCATTCTTCAAGCCACATACATTTTGCAGGGCTGTATTGACTAGTTTCATCGTCTGAAGAACATAAATGTTGATAATTGCAACTAAAACAAGGAGCACCTTCTACGTTTGCTAGTTCTACAGGTTTTTTAGCTAATTCTGCGACTATGGAAGATTTTTTTACAACTAATTTATACGTCCATCTGCCATTATGCAATATTTTTTCGCGGGATATAAGTGACTGTTTTTCTAAATTACCTACTAATCTTGAGCCATCTCTGCTATCAAGAGAAAATACTTTACAAAGTTCAGTTTGGAATATTCCATTTTCGCCGCTTTTGGATATCGTGTCAAACACTTGATCAATCAACTCGCTTTTAGTTTTAATTGGAACTTTTGGATTAATTATTTCTGATGACAAAAGATATATTTTATTATCAGTTATTCATATAAAAGTCTTCAGATTGTTTGAATTAATAGGGAAAGTCAGAGAAATATTGGCCTTGTTGATATAGCTAAACAGCAGGACGTAAGAGTAATTAAAGAAGTAGCGCTGACTATAGAAGAAAGTCAAGTTACTAAAGTGAATGATATTGTTATTAAGCATTTCATTTACGAAGACGATAGTTATACTACTTCATCGTTATTCTTATTGCAATAGGTATCTTTGTTCTCTTCATACTTATTGGTTGTCCCAAGAGTGCAGAGGATATTAGAATAGAAAAATTTGTTTGATATTGACATTAGATAAGATAATTCGTATATTATTAGTAAATTACATCTGAAGTTTTCATATTGTCGTTAGAAGTAAATATAATCAATGTATATTTCAAACAAACATCATCTCTTTATTTAGAATACCAAAATTTAAGTAATTAACGTTCTTGATATAACAATGTTGTCTATTGATAACCTTCAGTCTTTAATTCAAGACTGGAAAGTTAACGTTGTCGATTTTGTTGTGTCTTCTAATGATACCGAAAGGTTAGCCGAATATGCACTACATCTCTCGAGGATACTTGCATATCCAGACTTGGATGTTAGTGCCAAATTGAAGGAACTAGACTCGATGGGTGAAGAGATGAAGCAGTCTATAAAGAAGTTCTTGCCACTAAGGCCAACCCAGTTAATAGAGAAAATTAATAATTACCTTTTTAAAGATAAGGGGTTTAAAGCAAATATTCAAGATTATTATAACCCTATGAATAGTTATCTTAACATTGTTTTACAACACAAATCAGGTATTCCTATTACATTGTCAATAATATATATGCGAACTGCTCACGCATTAAATTTTAAATTGTTTCCAGTTAATTTTCCAGCCCACTTTCTTGTTAAACATATTTTGGAAGATGACAATAGTGAGATAATTATTGACCCTTTTAATGGTGGCAGGATAATGGATGATTATGCTCTGAAAGAATTGCTCGATCAATCCTACCCACGTCAAAATGTTCCTCTTACACGTGCATTTGTTGAAAAGGCAACACCAACACAGGTATTGATACGAATGTTAAATAACGTTAAGGGAAGTTATTATGACGCTCAAGATATTGACAAAGCTGAGATCGCAAATGAAATGATAATTGCATTAGACCAATACAATCCAGATGCCATTAGAGACAAAGGTATGATATTATTAAAGAGAGAAAAGCATACTGAAGCACTCGAAATGCTGAATTTCTATCTTGAGCTGGATCCAGAGGCACAAGATGCTGATGCCATCCTAGACATAATTAGGCAACTTCGTACTGATCGGAACGGAAAGTGATAGTAATATATTTCCTATTATAATCATAAAAAAAATAATATTTAAGGTATATATAAATCTCTCAAGGTCACAAATTTATGTGCTTGACCAGTGAAAATTATTTTTGAATGGCAGATCCTTTTGTTATAGATTGGTCATGGCAGCAATCTTCTTTTTTTATTCATTAAATGTGTTAGACTTGGTTAGAGGATACACTAAAGTGCAGATCAGAGATATCTTTTCTCTAATTCCAAATATCTCTGCAAGTCTACAAGCTTATTGAATTCTTTGAATGTAACCATCATTTTACGTCCTTGTTTTGTCGCGCCGGTTTTTCTTAATTCAGTAAACACTTCTCTAATGGCAAATGCTGCAGCATATAATCCTGATAATGGAAATACTGCAATTCTATAGCCCATTTTTAATAGTTCATTGGCAGACAAATTGGGTGTTACTCCTTCTTCAATCATATTTGCTACTAAAGGAGCATCTATTTCGTCAGCTATTTTCTTCAATTCATCTACAGTCTTGGGAGCCTCAACAAAGATAACATCTGCACCTATTTTGCGATATTCTTTACCCCTTTTGATAGCTTCATCTATACCAAGTGGAGCACGGGCATCTGTTCTTGCAACAATGATAAAATCCTTGCTCTTACGGGCTTCTAATGCTGCTTTTAATTTTGATATATAATCATTTTTAGAAATTACATCTTTTCCTGTCATATGGCCGCACCGTTTAGGCCATACTTGGTCCTCTAGAAAAATACCATTAGCGCCTAGACTTTCTAGATCACGAACGAGCCGCCATACACTTAAAGGATTGCCATATCCGGTGTCAACATCAACTAATACTGGAACATTCACGGAACGTATGATTCGGCGAGCATTGTCTATAGTTTCACCAGCATTGAGAAATCCATAGTCAGGCATTCCTAGAAGAGCAGCAGCAGAACCATATCCAGTTTGAAACATTGCTTGAAAGCCAACTTGTTCTGCAATTCTCGCACTCAATGCATCAAAAACCCCTGGTAATACTATGATTCTTTTCTTATCCTCGATCTGTTCTCTTAAAGATATTTTAATCATTGATCTTTGCATTAACTTATAAAATACAGTCAAAATTATTAAGTAGTTATACTCTTTTATTGGCATTTTATAATTATTGTTTCTATATTATACACATCGAGAACCTCTGACATAATATTACTGATTTTGATTCATAATAGTATACTCTAAATTAATATTATATCGAATAATTAGTTTTTATTATCTGTAAAAATTTATCTTCAATTGCAAAAATTGAAAGGCAGATCAACAAGGAAGATTGTAGCCAGACTAATAGATAACGCATCGCTCTTTATTGTTGTTGTCACATATCATAAAATTAAATATATTTTGCCTTCTCTGATAAAATAATTCTGCATTGCGCATTAACAAATTAAAATATAAGAATATTTATATATATATATAATATTTTTCAGATGGAGATTTGAAGAATTTGTTATTGCATGTACGTGTGACTTTTTATTGTTTTCTTATTTCTGCTTTTGTTTTTTTTTCTTCTACTATTTCATATGAATCATCTGGTTGTTTTGTTACATTTATGTTACATACTCGACATTCATAGTATTTTATTGGCGGATCATGACTAATTGAACCATTTAACCATATCATTATTGCACCGCATACTGGACAATTCATCGTCATATTCTAATTCTGTATGTGACTATTAATATGCTTTTTATTAGCTCTAAAACCTAAGTTAAATTGGTCATACTTATTTATTATTTTTATATTCATTACACTATGCATTTTACACAGTTAATAACTTGAGATCATAGAAACTTAAGTGATACCTTTGGAGAGTATCATAGACCTAACAAAGATACAAAGATTATCTATATTATCTATCTATATATGAGATCTGAGACCGCCAACATGATTAGAGATATGAGTTATAGTCTTGCTTTAGCCTTCTCAGATCTCAGATTGGATGCTCTACCTGGGTCGATCGGTCTATATCATCATTAGGCAGATTATGGAATATGGTCAGTTTAGTAAAGATTTATTCTACTTTCCTACAGAAAGGAAAAAGATGCAAACTATTAGAACACAATTGAATGATAGATATTTATAGAGCAAATGAACTTGCAACCAAAAACGAGAAAAAGCTTGTAAAAAAACAAAATTATAAATTCTAGTAGTATTTAGTGAGGGCGTATAATGCCAAAATGTTCATGAACAAAACTTGATGTTCGTGAACATGTTCACGCACCTTTTTTTTAAAGTATAAAACAGAGTAAGGTAGAGCTAAGTATCAATCGATATAACTAACCAAAGTGTTACCAGTTAATAGAACTGAAACTAAATTAATTGGATTGAAAA
>DATFPS010000111.1:0-7332 GCA_035264705.1 Nitrososphaeraceae archaeon
TCTATTCTATATAGCGAAATAAACTGATATAAAGCAACTTGGAAAACCATTGAATCAGATCTATTGGCTAAAACTACAGGGAGTATAAATTCATTCCATGAAAACCTGAAAGACAAAACTGCAGCTATCGCAAAACCAGGCATTGACAATGGTATGGTTACACGTCTTAATACTCCAAGTCTTGAGCAACCATCGATCAACGCAGCCTCTTCAAGCTCTTTTGGGATTGTTTCAAAGTAATTTTTCATCAGAAGTATGTTTAGTGGTATAATAAGGATCTGAAATGTCAACATTAGCGCTAGTAAAGAATTAAGCAAACCAAAATTTGCTAACATTGTGTATAATGGTATTATATTAATTACAATAGGTATCATGAAAAGACCTAATATTACACTCATAATCACATTTTTTCCCTTGAATTCAAACCTTGCAAATGCATATCCTGCTAAGGAGCTCACGGCAACACTTAAAGCTGTACTACCTATGCTTATTATGAAGCTATTTACCAGACTACGTGCAAGTGCAGGATCAGTTAGTACAAAGAGGTAGTTCTCAGTTGTTGGAGCTTCTGGTAGAAGTTTAGGCGGAAAACTTATGGCTTCTGTATTTGGCTTCAATGAAGTAGATAGAACCCATATAAGAGGCGATAAAGTAATGAATAAGAAAACTGCAATTAAAGCATAGATTAAAGTTCGCTCTGCAAAGAACCAAATTTTGGGATTTCTAGTAGTTGTCTTCTGCACCATAATCTTGTTTTATCTCCTAAAAAGTTTATGATAAAAAAATGCAATAGATAGATTGATTGCGATTAGAACTATCCCTGCAGACGCTCCTTTCGAAAGGAGCCCAAACTCAAATGCTTGTCTGTACATGTAAAGTGACGCAGTTGTACTTGCAAACAAAGGACCTCCACCTGTCATTATTAATTGTATGTCAAAGAAGTTTACAGACCACATAGTTATCAATATAAGATTAATCACAATGAATGGTTTGAGTAATGGAAGAGTTATGTATATGAAGCTTCTAATCTTTGTTGCTCCATCTATGACTGCTGCTTCGTATATTGTAGGATTTATTGAAAGCAGACCTGCAGTTAGAAAGAGTATGGTAAATGGAGTACCATACCATACATTTGCGATCACTAAAGACCATATTACTATGCTGGGATCTGAAAGCCATCCAACTGACTGCAAGCCTATCTCATTCAATAAATAGTTTAATATTCCAAAATTATCGTCGAAGATAAACTTAAATGAAAAAGCAGCTATGACTGCAGAAATTGTCCAAGGTATTATAAAAATTGCACGCAATACACCAGAAGCTCTTACCTGCTGATGTAATAACACAGACATCAGCATACCAATACCAAACTGAAGAGCGACGGAACCTCCGACAAACATAAGTGTGACTTTAAGCGAGGAATAGAAATTAGGATCATTAAATAAGTTAATGAAGTTTGTCCCACCTATGTATTCCCATCCCCTTAGAATAGTAGTGAGAGAAACGTCATGTAATGAAATGTACGTATTCCAAAAAAGAGGAAATATTAGAAATATAAGTAATATTGCAAGAGCCGGAGTGAGAAAAAGATATGGCTCTGTTTTTTCAAATATACTTGGCATTTTGAATACTCAATCTATAATTCTTCACCATCCCAAGACCTTTGCTGACTTTAGCGCAGCTTCATTTAATGCTTGCTTGGGTTCCTTAGCACCAAAGTAAATCTCATCTATTGCTTGTTTTATATTATCAGCTATCTGAGGATATTGTGGTACGTTAGGTCTGCTATGTCCTACAGAGATCATAGATATCATTTCATTATAATATGGTATGGTAGTATTCAACTGGCTTGCATAAGGACCTTCCCCAATAGACTTCTGGGTCGGAAGATATCCTTCTTTCTGCAGCATAGGAGTTAGTACTTCTGGTTCAACCATCAATGTAAGTAATTCCCATGAAAGGCCTTTGTTTTTAGATGTTTCAGGGATACTGAGAATCCATCCTCCCATCATTGTAGCAGTTATATTATTTTCATTTGGTACAGGAAACATAGGCAGCATGCCAATTCTCTGGTTAATATTAGCCCATTGTTCGCGAGGAAAGGTACCAAGTAGCCAAGATCCTTCTAACATTACAGCAAACTTCTTGTCAGCAAATTCTTGACCCCAAAAGTGATTTATCTGAGGCTTTATACCTGCATTGATTTGTTCTTTGATAAATTCTAGGGCTCTGACTCCTTCTGTGCTATTATATGCTGGAAACCAGTATGTACCTTTTGTAGGATGTCCACTTTTCTGCTCAAGTATTTCTCCTCCAAGCATCCAGAGATAAGCATACCACATGTCTGGAGAATGACTAGCACCGACTAAGTGCATTCCTTGTATTCCCTGACTTTTTAATGCATCGTTGAGCTGCTTGGCATCTGTAATATATCCATTCCATGTCTTCAATGAATTAGGATCTAGGCCTGCTTGACTCAACAGATCTTTCCAGTACCACATAGCCCTTACGTCAGTCCAAGCCCAGATACCGTATACTTTATTGTTATATTTACCTCCATCCCAATTAGTTTTATACCAATCCTTCTCTTTTCCCCAAGTATTAGCACGTTCTGTAAGATCTGTTAGAAATCCTCCCTGAGCAAATTCTCCAAGCCAGATTTGATCTATAGATATTAGATCAATAGGAGTTCGGCCAACCATTGCTGTTAAGATTTGCGTCCTGGTAGCATCATACGGTAAAACTCTAAAGTCTACTTGAATATCCATATCGGGGTGTTTTTCTCTTAACTTTTGCAATGCATCATTAAACAAAATATCCCATCTTTCTTTTGGTTCTGCTACTATCGCAGTAAGGGTGACTTGTTGTTTCTGAGCCACGACTGGGGTTGTAAAACCTGGTGCTAAACTAACTAATAGCACTATGGTTAGCACAATACTAGTACAAATAATCGTACTTATCTTCATCTAGAGTCTTATGAAGTCATATTTTTTAACAGTTGCTATCTTTTTTAGAATTCTTGCATATTAATATTAAATAAGATCATAAATAAATGTTATATTTAGAATACCAGCTCAACCAACTTTTTTGTGCAAAAAATCCCTTTTAAATATACATGGTCTTCATAGTTTATCTTCTAATATTTAGTACTAGAGATGATTTAATGGTAGATGATTCTCATCCAGTTCCTCATGTTTTGATAGTCACCTTGTATTATAATGTTAGACTCAACATCAGATCATCGTGTGAGAGTTAGGGCCCTTTTGTTCTCATACACCTTTGTTATCTTGTCAATACAATTTTTTAGTTAAATTTTCTAGCAAGTGATCAAGCTCAAGACAACAAATGCATACTATGTAAGAAAATTAATATCCCCTACCAGACACACCTCTCCATAGAGGGCTTTTTTATATGACCAATCTTCGGATCGAAAACCTGACCAAGAAATATGGGAATGTAAAGGCACTGGATGATTTCTCTTTAGAAATAAAATCTGGTGAATTTATGGTACTCCTTGGTCCTTCCGGCTGTGGAAAGACCACAGCTGTAAGGTGTATTGCAGGCCTCATTAGCCCTACCAATGGTCAAATATACATAGGTGATCAATTAGTCAATGACCTCCCTCCAAAGGATCGAGATGTTGCAATGGTGTTCCAAAATTATGCTCTCTATCCTCATATGAGTGTGTATGACAATATTGCATTTCCATTAAAAATGAGAAAGAAATCAAGACGGCACATAGAAGAGAAAATCAGCTATGTAGCAGATCTGCTTGGGATGAAAGATCTTCTTAACAGAAAACCCAAAGAGCTAAGCGGAGGACAGATGCAAAGAGTTGCATTAGGCAGAGCACTAGTACGTGAACCAAAAGTCTTCCTGATGGATGAACCGCTAAGTAACCTTGACGCAAGACTGCGTATGTATATGAGAACAGAAATCAAGAAGTTACAGAAGAAAATAGGCATAACTACACTGTATATCACACATGATCAGATAGAAGCTATGAGTATGGCAGATAAGATTGCAGTTATGAATGGAGGTTTACTTCAACAAGTTGGTATTCCACAGCAAGTATATAATCAACCCGCAAATACATTCGTAGCAGGTTTTATAGGAAGTCCATCAATGAACTTCTTGGAATGCAGACTTATTGGAGACAGTTCTGCAATTCATCTTGAATCTGATAATATTTCATTCAAGCTTCCATATAGTACAACAAGGACACCTCCTAAGACCTTACCTAAAAATGTGACAATTGGGATGAGACCTAAGGATGTTGTTCTTTTAGAGAATGAAAATCCTACAGATATCAAAATGAAGGGCCAAATAACATTCACAGAGATGTTAGGTGATGATTCAATAATAGAGGTAAAGATAGGATCAAATTTAATAAAAGTTGCAAATGCAAATTCCAACTTTGATCTTAGTGTTGGTCAGGATGTCATGTTTGGAATACATTATAGCAAGGTCCATTTTTTTGAGACAGAAAGTGGAAATAGATTTTACTACAATACATAAGATATTAATCGAAAGAAGGATATTAAAATAATGATGATTACAGATAATTATTATTAATAGAAAGTATTACTGCTACTACTCTCTCTCTTTTTTTTGTTATTATGCACTCAGCAATAACAGCAATAGATGCCAAACTAGCAGCAGCAGCGTGATGATGAGGAATAAGCCTCTTACTCATCGGGTACAATACTTGATTTTTATTTGTGCGAATATGTTATGTGCATACATATCACATAAAAGTAGTAGTAGTAATAGCAGCAGTAAACGTATACCCTGCGGCCATATTTTATATGCTAAAATTACATCTTTATTGCATGCTTTGCATATTAGACCAGACTTATATTAACAATGCATAGTTGATATTTTAGCACTATGTCATTTCTGAAAACACAATCACTAAAGCTGCAGGTCAAAAATCTCTCCAAGATTTATACCAGAAACGGTACGTCTTCACATACCGTTTTGAACAATATTAATATAGATGTAAAGAACGGAGAATTTGTAACTATTGTAGGACCATCTGGTTGTGGTAAAACCACTTTGCTTAATATATTAGCAGGACTTGAAAACTCATATTCTGGTGAAATACATATTGATGGTAAAACAGTTAATCCTCTGACACCAGACAGAATAGTCGTTTTCCAAGAAGCAGCTCTTTTTCCATGGCTGACTGTTTTAGAAAATGTTGAATTTGGTTTGCAAATCAAGGGCATTTCCAAAAATGAAAGAAGCAAAATTGCCATGCATTATATTGAAATGGTTCAATTATCAAAATTCGCTAATGCCTATATTCATCAACTCTCAGGCGGGATGAAGCAGCGAGTGGCTATTGCTCGTGCTCTTGCTCTTAATCCAAGTATCTTGCTTATGGATGAGCCTTTCGCGGCGTTGGATGTTAAAACAAGAACTATGTTACACCATCAATTATTACAAATTCAAAGAAATAACAATAAAACAATTCTGTTTGTAACTCACAATATCAATGAGGCAGTATACTTGGGAGACAGAGTTATAGTTCTATCGGCTAATAATGGTAATATAAAAAAAGAGTTTATAGTCGATTTGCCACGGCCCAGAAGCTTAGACCATCCTATTATAGAATCAATCACCCATGCAATTATAGAAGAATCAAAGCAGGCTGACTTTCATAGTGATAAAAGAGAAGATGATGATGAAATTGCAAACACCATCGCCACCGCCGCAGCCACAATATAGTGCCATTAAAAGGCCGGTTACAAAGAGAATAGATATAGAGGATACAGCTAATATAATTCTCTTTTTAGCCGCGTTTTTAGGAATATGGCAATTGATTTTCATGTTAGAGATATGGCCAAAGGTGTCTCTACCATCGCCTCTTACAGTTGCACAGTCATTTCTAAATCTAATTGGCGATTATTCATTGCTCTATGGTATAGCTGTGACAATGTGGCGTCTGCTTGTAGGATTTTCTATTTCTATTGCAATAGGGGCAGCAATAGGCTTAGCTATGGTAAAATTCAATGGTTTTGGAAAGACAATGAGTTCGTTTGCTGTAGGATTACAATCATTTCCAAGTATTGCATGGGTTCCTTTCGCTATCTTGTTGTTTGGTTTGAATGATTTCGGTATATTATTTGTAGTGATTATGAGTTCAGTATTTTCAGTTATGATATCAACTTATAGTGGAATTAGAAATATTTCGCCAATCTATATGCGTGCTGCAAGAAATATGGGAGCTAGGGGAGTATCTTTGTTCAGACATGTCATGATACCCGCTGCTACTCCATCATTAATTGCAGGAATAAGACAAGCTTGGTCTTTTGCTTGGCATGCATTGATAGGAGCAGAGATATTGATAACAACATTGGTAGGTTTAGGACATATTTTATTTGTGGGAAGGGAATTTCAACTTATGGGACAGGTTATAGCAACAATGATAACAATCTTTGCAATTGGACTTTTGTTTGACAGATTAGTTTTTTACAAACTAGAAGAAAAAGTGAGAGCCAAGTGGGGACTTGATCAGCAAAATGAACAATAGATAGATGTATTAAATAGTAAGTCGGGAGCAAACTTTAAACTAAATTATCTATTGTTCTCTTTACATTTAATAGTTGATGATAATAAAATCTTTTATAAAATAAAAAGTACCTATAATGTCAAATGCTACTGTGTTATAGAAGAAAAGAGCCAAGACGTGTGTGTATGTATGGATAGGAGTTAACCTTACTTTGATTATTGTGAACCCAATATTAAATACGTAAGTATGGGATTATATGATATTATTGCATATAATATTTCTAATCTGCATATTTGTAAGCGGTAATATATGTATAGGCGGATATTCCGATGGTAGATGAATGCAAAAGGCAAGTTAATAACATCAGCCGTAATAATTGTTGCAGTTATAATATCCTCTATATTTTATTCTGATTCATCCTCACTATTTGTAGAAACTGTTAATGATAATACTCAGAATAGCGTCTCTTCACAAATTCTTAGAATTGGCTACTTTCCAAACATCAATCATGCACAAGCGGTAATCGGTTTAGGAAACGGTACATTTCAGAAAGCTTTAGGTGACAATGTTGATGTCAAGACATTTATTTTCAACGCAGGTCCGTCAGCAATGGAGGCATTATTCGCAAAGCAAGTTGACGTAACATATGTTGGTCCTAATCCGGCGATAAATGCATATGTTGTTTCACAAGGAAAAGATGTTAGAATAATTTCTGGTGCATCAAGTGGAGGAGCAGTTTTCGTAGTTAGAAATGATTCAGAAATTCAATCAACTAAAGATTTTGCAAATAAAAAATTTGCTTCTCCACAGCTTGG
>DATFPS010000112.1:0-3578 GCA_035264705.1 Nitrososphaeraceae archaeon
TTTATCTACTCCAAAACAGCTCATCTAAATTCGATTGTCTAGGCTTGCCCAATATAGATTTGAAATTGAAGTTTAAGGATGAGAGAAGCTGATCGAAAGTTGCCTCCATTGTCTCAAGATATTTTTCAGTATCTATATCCTCCATCTTGATCAAAAGATCTATAGGTTTAACTCCTTCGCCGGTTTTTGTTTTTACATAGGAAATTATATCTCCAGCTTTTATTTCTTTTCCGTTGTCTAGTAATAATTTGGCCGCTTTGATATGTTGGGGTAATCCTTTATATGTTTCAACTTCTCGATCCTTTGTATTACCGTCTAGCGAAGATGGCCTACTAAGAGCAGCTGTCTTCTTACCATATTTATTGGGAGACTTATTTACCATAACATTAAAACTTAAATCCGGCAGAGGTATTTTCCCGAGTTCTAGGTTTCTAGCATTTTCTTGAATAATTTTTTTAATCTGTTCTTTAGCAAATTCAAAATCATTAGTTGAATTTACATCTCCTAAAATATCCAAGATTTTATAAAATGCATTTCGTATAAATGGTGGAGTATGAGACTTCTTTCCTGTTAAGCCTTTGACATCTACTGTACCATCTTGTACAACACCTAAATAATTTTTCTTTAAATCACTAAATACGACATATCTATATTGCTTGTCGATTTCAAGATCTATACCAAGATTATTTCTTGCCCATGCAGATATTTCTTCAACACTGGCAGCAGATGGGTTTTTTAAAAAAAGTGAGTCAGTATCTCCGTATATAACATCAATGCCTACCTCTTTGCATTTTTCGATCGTTTTAGTTGTTGTTGTTCTCCCTATTGCCGCTGTTGCATCGGCTACAGGCAAACAATAGAGGGGAAAGATTTCCGCACCCATCACCCCATAACTGGCGTTAAGAATTACTTTGATCGCCTGGCTTACTACATTGTAAAGTTGCTGCTCTTCAGCAGATATACTCTTATCTCTGGAAAGGTACTTGTAATAATTTACTCTTAAATCTCGCAGTGAACCAATTAAAAGGGATGTTAAACCTCTCTTTTCTTTACATATCCAATGCGTGGTTTCTGATATATGCTGTGCTGAATCATTCATGCAAGATTGATGTGGGCAATTTACTGTTTCATATGAAAGATTATGTACTTTGATAATGCTCGGATACAGACTTGCAAAGTCCACAACAACCACGTTAAAATGGATGCCAAGAGCAGGTTCTACCACCAAACCACCTCGGTATTTTTTCTCTTTTATAATTGCGGTAGTTGACGAACTGCCTTTTGCTTGAAGTTCATCACGCCGTGGTATAAGTGCCTGCCTCTGGCGATGCTCATAATATAACATTCCCCTTATCCATTGGTTAACACCAAAACGAGCGACATCATCAATTGATAATCTGCTTATCCTAGAGATGACCACTAAAAGTTTCATTAATAAATTGTCATTAAAACTCGTCAATCTAAAAGTCAGATCTGCATCCTTAAGACAATACTCTGCTAGCTTTTGTATTGGCAGGTCGCTAATATCACCATCAAATTCGACTTTGCTGTCATTTAATAGAGCTTCACATATTGCGTTGAGTGTGTATTCCGTATATTTACGGCTAAAAGCGTAGATTTGTACCGATCTGTTCTGAAATGTTCTAAATAAATCCAGATGTAATCCATGCTTTATTTGAACAGGCTCTGCCTGTATACCACGCTTTATAAAACTCTCTCTTTTGATTATTATTGGAATCTCATCCTTTGAGATTATCTCCTTGCCAATAGGATCAATTCTTGGATCTTGAGATCTAGCATAAAGGTAAGGAAGATCAAAATCATCACCATTATAGGTAACAATAATAGGATAAGAATTAATGATTTGAAATGCTTTTTTTAATAATTCTTTTTCTGTTTTACAAATCTCTACCTCCTGAATGAATGAATAACTATCATCATGAGATTTATCCGGTTCTAAGACGAGTACTTTTTTAAATCCATCATTTGCCACAAAACCGACTGCAATAACAGGTCGCTCATGATCTCGTGGCGTTGGCATCCTCCCTTCTTCTGATTCTACTTCTATATCTATGGAGACTCTTTTCAGATTAGGAATAGGTTGATTGAGAAGTTTGGCCCAATTCGTAATGTATTGTCGATATTCATTATTTCCCTCTTTACCTTCCTCTTCTTTTATTTTATTCCATAATAGATTATTTAGCTCTTCTTGAACTTTATTAGAAATTGGATATTCGAACCATTTTATTTCTTCTCCTTTCCTAATATAATACGATCCAGGAATTAGTCCAGTATCGTATAGATAATTTTCGTGATATTTTATGTCTGCTTCCCATGATGTTACTTTTTCTCTGACGCTATTCTCAGTACCTCCAATTGATAATGGGTCAGGAGCAATTATTTTTAATATATCTATCTTTTTGTCAGATATTAAGTCGATCTTCTTTGTTGATTCTAACGAATATTTTTTTTCTATTTGAACAATTTTTTCAGCTATATTTTTGTACTGCATCTTTGTATAGCAATATGGTTTGTGATTTGTTCTGTCACGCCAAAAGTAAATCCTATTAGAAGTAGAGTCATAAAATTTTAGATATACCTTTTGTTCGTCTCCCAAATAGATTGCTGAAAGCAAAAGCGACGGCGTATTTTCTGGCAACTCTTGTAAGTCGCCATATCTCTTTCTCTTGTCTGAATGAAAATAATCTTGCTGAGTCAATATATTATTTAATTTCGAATTTGAATATATTAAAAGCTTCATATTAAAATTACATGGGATTAATACATTTCAGACGAAAGGTCTATCATGTTCTATTTAAATGGCTTGTGGATATCAACCGTATAATGTAAGCAGGCCAGTATATTAAACACAGAAAATTATATGCTAATACTATTGCTTCTTCTTCTTATTATTATTATTCTTATTACCAACTTTCATCATTCCATTTTTTATATTATTTTTATTATCAATTTCTAATCTTTCGCGTCTTACATCTAATTTAAGAAAGTTGCTTCATATACAGTATTAAGACAAAGATCAAGACAAAGATATAAATTCTATAACCAACTAACACCCAAAACTTATTGATTATTCTAGAAATAAATCTTTAATAAAAAAAGTGGCCTTGAAGTAAACGTCTCTAGAGTCAACATTGCATTAAAAGAAGCTAGCACTTTTACATATATACATATCATAAAGCTAGCTAACTTTTTTTACATCCTATACAATTATTTCTAGCATGGGATATGATTTTGATTCTTCTGATCAGCAAGGAATTGCTGGTAAGAAATTAGTCATTATCTTTGCTTTAGCAATAATTGGTGCTATTTTTTTCATTCAATTTCTATTTGGTTTTCCTCTAAATGAGTTAATTAGGGAAAATATAACAGAAGAAGCAAAAGTAGTTACTAAAAATGATTCAATATGTGTAATAGAGACCTCTGATCATCCTAGAACTATTTCTGATTGTAAATATCAAGTAGGCGATTTGTTGACAGTTACCTACAAGAATGGAACTGAACCTATAGAAAAGCATGAATTAAGAAGATTATCCTAAATACCATTCTGATTCATACAA
>DATFPS010000113.1:0-3468 GCA_035264705.1 Nitrososphaeraceae archaeon
AGTTTAACCTTCTTCCCAGCCTTTTGAGAATACACCATTCTTGTGCAGTGGCACTGGTTGTCCTGAAGTATATTCCATTGGCCTCATCCAGAATATTGCATGAGTTGGACATACCCCTACACATGCACCATCTGAAATACATCGTTCTGGGTAGAAGACAAACGCCTTACCTCTCTTCCATCCTTCTACAGGTTTTACTCTAAGAACATCTGGACCGAGAGCAGTGCAAATCTCTACACAGAGAGCACATCCAATACATCTTTGTTCATCAACGTCTGGAAGTATTGCAATTGGCATCTATTAATTCACTGTAGCTGCTTACGTTCGAAACTATTTAAACCCTATGCCGATAACAAAACAGTGTTATAACGACACTGCTGTTAAACTCATTCCAATTGATTTCTTCATGTTAAAAGAAAGACGGTCAAATTACATCAGTTATCACTAAGTATGTCAAATCAGTTGCCGAATGTATATTAAGATCTAGCCTGTGGAAACACTATATTATCTAGAGGATCTATGGGAAGAGTTAAGTATTATATGAACTCAAGCAATTTCCTTGTATTCAAAGTAAAATAATACAAACTGGCCTATTTTTAACTTAAATCTAACATCAATACCTATGACTACCATTCAACTAAATAAAAAGTCGAAAGAGTATGTATATCACTCAGTCTACTCCATCATAAAAAATTGTAATGGTAAAGCCACTAGAAAACGGATTGAAAAGGAGATTAATATTAGTAGCAAGTATGAATTGCAATATGCTATAATACGTTTGATAAAAGAAGGCAAAATTAAAAGAATTAGAGGATTTGGAGTTAACAGAATCGAATATTATTATCAAGATATGGTGTCAAATAATTGCACGAACAACACGGAAATTATCAGAGAATATAAATTATAACAGCATAACACTATAATATTCATTTCACTTCTATCTGTAGAATGATTAACTTCAATACTTTTCTATGGGATGTGTCAGGACACTTGGTATAATTTGTTGTAGTAATAATCATCAGCTGATACTATGATTACTTTCTAAATATTCTGAAGATGAGTCTGGTAGATAAACAACTAAACTATTTGAAATCAAAAAGATGAGGGTAATTAGCAAGAAGTTAACATGATTTATTAGAAGTGTGCTACTAAATTAGTTTGATTAAAAGTAATTTTTTCATCCATATTAACATGTGCCTGTTAATTATTTTCAGGCAGTTGATAATTTCTTCCTAAAACTGTGCAATCAACTCAACTTTTATATCACAATATGTGCAACATCCCGATTGATTACAATATGATCGCTTAGCTTTAGAATCTATGCTATCTCTGTTTGGTTGTATCCTGCAGCTAGTAGATCATAGAAATTTTTGACGTCTTCCGCTCAATAACTCCGTTTTATCTTTTGCTTACTGCTCATTCTTTTCTTCTTGTTCTCCTTCTTCTCTTTGAATACCTCTAAGTAATTTGCAGCTTGAGCATAAACTCAAAATTTGGCAAATTGTTGAATACAGTTATTAATATACACCTTATGCATCATAATACAAAGGAAAATATTGAGATTCACATGGAGACCATCGACGACGAAGTTAAGAAAATAATCATTTACCATGAGAAGACAGAGATCTAGAGCAGAATCATCTTATCAGACTCCAAAAGAATGGGAAAAATTATGCAAAGAAATACTCATGAACTTCCTAAAATATTCTATATGACATCTGTCAAAACCGAGATTGTTCACAATGCTATCCTGTTGTGATGATTGTATTCATATAGAAAACAAATATTATCGAAAGCCCATCTGAAAAGAAACTATGAAAATGCAATATAAAGATAGTTTGCATGTATATGACTTACATGAAATAAGCAAATACAGGATAATTGTAGTAATTATTTCTATTCTTCAATACCTCTATTTCCTGCAATACTTTGGTCATCTGGTCCGATAGACTTGCTATGCCATCTCTATTAATGGTATTACATTATTTTAGAAGTTGTATTTTCTTCTCTTTCTTAGATAATTTTGCTTCAATATTTTTATCTGTGGATTCTTAATAGTAAATCAAAGTTGAGTTAAAAAGTTAGAGTGGACGTAGATGATTAATTTACTATAGATTGAACAGAAGACAAGCATCCATATATTAATGTGCTTACATACCGATATACTCATTTTCTATAATCATTAATATTATTATATAATATCATAATTGGATAGAAGGCGGCCTTATTAATTCAATGGCTCTTCTAGTCGAAGGTTACTTCCCACAATCGATTGTCTTTAGATACCAACATTGGAAGACTCTCCTTATAATGGAAACCACATTCATCAAGGAGTGATTCAAAATCATATGTCCCTAAACCTACTGATTCTTCTTTTTCTAACCATTCCTTTAGATCTGCAATTATCTTGTTAGACATTTGAGGTCTTGCGTATACATACCAAAAATTATGAGCAGTGCGCAATTTGGCCAGTTGTTGTTTCTTATTTTCATCAGATAATAAAGAAGGCGTATAGAATTTATTCATCAATTCACTATTAACATCTATCCAAGATGGCGTTCTCCACGATGCTATTTTTTTGAATCCAAATTCGTCATATTCACAACTACCATTTATTCCACATTGGCCTCCGCTATCAAATGTTGTTATAATACAATGTGTAGATCTTGCAACATACTTCCGGAAATCAACTCCTGGTTCCATCCAACCTATAAACGCAACGTCAAACATCCTTTTTTCAAACGATTCTATAGGAGTTGGATAGATAAAATCTGGTATAGGTCTTTGAAAGGCATAGAAAATACCTCTATCCTGTTCGAGACCTATTGCATCTGGAATAAATTCCCTTATCTTCTCAAGAAAATCACCATATCCACATCCTATGTCTATAAACTTAGGTTTATTGGAAACAGATTTGGAAACTGTTACTACGCGCATAACATCGACTTTGCGGTAAGTGAAATACGATCCTGCAAAAAATGGAAAGATATAACGTTCATGATATGGTTGTGGATTATGATCCTTGAACTGCTTATATGCAATATAGGCTTTTTGCAATTCCTCCCTATTGAATGGCATATGTCTCTTTTTGAGAAAACTCAGCGTTCAAACCTATTATATAGTATATACCTTTCAACAGGCAATACTCAAAGTTATATAAAGTAAGAATGAAAATAAATGAATAATAAACTTAAAATAACGTGGCGAACCCAAAAGGCTTATTAAGTTCCTGTATAACTTGGTCTTATGGTTAGGAAATTTGAAGAATGGTGGAATACTGTACCAGCAGATTTAAAGCAGAAAGCTCGTCAGGGAGATGAGCAAAACAAGCCTTTGTTAAACCAAATTAACTATGTCCTTTTACATCTTCATTTAGCGGGCAAGCATGATGTTAAGCCATCTCACGACGAGCTTAAGGACTGGCTTCATAGCGGTCAAGTAGATGTACTTAGGATGACGGCGAAAAAA
>DATFPS010000114.1:0-3258 GCA_035264705.1 Nitrososphaeraceae archaeon
AGATATTCAATTTAGAAAAGAAAGAATAGGACTAAATGTTTTTGATGATTATCATTTTCTATGCAATAAAAAAGGATGCAATAGAAAGCATATGTCAGTAATTGCTTAGGTTGTTTATTTTTTGTATTACATATGAGAACAAACAAACAGAGAATTCAGCTCATGGGATTCTTAATACAAAGTAGCAATGTTAAGAGCCCCTTATAGTATAATAGATGTTATCATTTATAATATAATGATGACTTGATTTATAATACACGAATTGCTGAAGTTTGATCTTATTGTCATTGGTAGCGGTTCTGGACTTGATGTAGCTAATGCTGCAACGCAGAATGGTCTTAAAGTAGCAGTTATCGAGAAGGATAGAATGGGTGGAACTTGTCTTAATAGATGATGCATTCCATCTAAATTACTTATACATAGCGCTGATGTGGCTGAAATAATCAAGAGCGCAAATCTTTTTGGAATTGAAGTTGGGGAGTTGTCAGTTAATTTTCAAAAAATAGTTGAGCGAGTTAATGGTATAACAGATCATGATTCAGGTCAAATTAAGAATGCCTTTAAAGATATAGAAAACCCTAAACTCTTTGCAAAAGAATGCAAGTTCGTTGGAGAAAAAACAATCTTAGTCGGAGATAATGAAAAAATAACTGCAGAGAAAATATTAATTGCTTCTGGAACGAGACCTCAAATTCCAAAAAAAATAAAAGGTCTAGACGGAAGCAGTTACATTACTAGTGATGAAGCATTACGTCTAAAAAAACAACCACGTGTCATTACCTTTATAGGTGGAGGATACATATCATGTGAATTAGCTCATTTTTTTGGCTCCCTTGGAACAGAAATTAACATAGTTCAGCTTGGAGATGTCCTCATTCCAAATGAAGATGAAGAGATTTCAAAAAAATTCACAGAAGTATTTTCTAAAAAGTATAATGTGTATTTAGGATATGAAACAGAGTCTGTTTCAAAGAGGAAGAAGGATAGCGATAATAATGATGATTCTACATTTCAGATTATGGCAAAAAACTCTGATGGTAGAAAATCATTGAAACTCGATTCTAATCAACTTCTTCTTGCTGTAGGCCGAATTCCAAATTCAGACATACTTGATATTGAAAAAACAGGAGTAAAAGTTGATGAAAAAGGTTTCATAATAACAGATGAATATCTTGAAACTAATGTTAAAGGAATATTTGCACTTGGAGATAAGGTTGGACGATATCAATTTAAGCATAATGCTAATCATGAATCTAGGTATGCTTTCAACAATATATTGCATCCTGATAGAAAAGTTGCAGTCGATTATACTGCAATGCCTCATGCTATCTTTAGCTCACCTCAGGTTGCTGGAGTAGGTTTTACAGAGCAGGAACTCAAAAAGAAGAGCATAGACTACCAGAGATCAATTTATCAATATATCAATACAGGAATGGGAGAAGCAATTGAAGATAGAGATGGCTTTGTAAAGTTTCTTGTAGATAGAAAAAGTAGAAAAATTCTTGGCTGTCATATTATTGGAAGCCATGCATCTATTCTTATTCATGAAGTTTTGGTAGCTATGAGAGTAGGTGATGG
This sequence comes from Nitrososphaeraceae archaeon, assembly GCA_035264705.1. Classification (GTDB taxonomy): domain Archaea; phylum Thermoproteota; class Nitrososphaeria; order Nitrososphaerales; family Nitrososphaeraceae; genus JAJNBK01. The sequence goes on from DATFPS010000114.1 coordinate 1,579, forward strand.
TACTATTGACAGCATTTCAAGAACTATTCATATCCATCCAGCGCTTTCTGAAGTAATTGCTAGGGCAGCAGACAAAATTTAGTAGTATTATAAGTATCGCAGACATGGAAATAATAAAATAATGAAAAGATTGTTTCTAAATAAATTATTACAAATAAACATTTCAGAACGCAGTTCTTAAAATATTGATAAAAGAACTAATTTTCAATCTTTTATATTCTATTGATTTTTTCATAAGATAAAAGGAGCAGAAGACGATATAAATACAAGGTTTAAATTATTATATCTTTTATATTAACTAGTAAACAGTAAGGTATGGCAATTGATTCCTATGCTCTTTGGAACAGCAGTAGTACAAGTGCGTCCTTGTTATTCATTTTATTTATATTGATAATTGCTTCATGTATGTATATCTTTATCATTTCCCTTAGATCTTATTTTCTTATTCCCATTATCCATTCTAAACGAGAAAGAATGAGCATTCTTTCACTATCTCGGATAATAAAGAAAAGTACAATATTTTCCTATAATAATCATAATCAGAATCATTATTATCAATCCAAAAAGAAGACCTTTAGTAATGATCCTTCCATTTACCCGTTTGTAAGTGTCATAGTGCCAGCTAGAAATGAACAAGATAATATTGAAAGATGTATCTTATCTTTGCTTGCTCAGAATTATCCAAATTTTGAAGTAATTGTAATAGATGATAATTCAACTGATGATACAATGAAAATAATGAAAGAGATAGAAAGAACTATAGTACCAGCAAACAATAGGTTGAAGATTATATCTTTGAATCATAAACCTGACAACTGGACTGGCAAGACATGGGCTTCACAGCAAGGATATCTAGAGAGCAGAGGAAGTATATTATTGTTTACCGATGCAGACACCTACTATAATAACAAAGATACAATTTTGCTTACCATTTCATATATGCAGAAACAAAATTTAGATGTGTTAAGTGGTATACCATCGATAGAGCTCCGCGATTTTTGGTCAAAGATTATAATACCTCTATGGGATCTAGTATCTGTTCTCTTTGGCGTAAACATAGCTGATGTAAACAATCCAAAGTCAAAAGTAGCATATCTTATGGGAAGCTTTTTTTTGATACATAAAACAGTACTTGAAGAGGTAGGAACATTTCAATCTGTTTCTAAGGCAGTACAAGAAGACAGAGCACTTGGAGTACGTATTAAGGAAGGGGGCTACAAAATGAAAATTGTGAGGATAGATGATATGGTGTCAGCTCTTTGGTCCCGTGACCTTCCTACTCTCTGGAACGGTATAGGAAGAACGCTTGCTCCTATTGCAATCAAAAATAAATTTAAAGCCATTAAGAATTTACTAATTATAATTTTTATATTTACTTTGCCATTTATGCTTCTTCCTTACACTTTATCAGTTGCTATCCAGCAATTTACCTTTATGTTTATACCAGAATTTTTTCATCAATTCGACTTTCGTCTTATATTATTTTTAAACATAGCATCATGTATTATGTTAATTATCGGAGCAGCAATAAAGGCTATCAAACAACACAACCAGACACCAATCTACTCTATACTTATCTTGTTCGGCGCAATTTTTGTACTTATTGCTTGTCTCTATAATATTGCTCCATTATTGTTGTCAAATAAGACAAAGTCAATAATATGGAGAGAAAGAAAATAT
>DATFPS010000115.1:0-6996 GCA_035264705.1 Nitrososphaeraceae archaeon
CTTCCTTCTAGGGAACATCTTCTCATATGGCTCTAAAATACTTCTACAAAATTCTATTCCTCTCTCTGTAGGCTTATAAATTGTAACTGTCCTCTTTCCAAATTGTATTTCATGTTTTCTTATCAATCCATTTGACTCCAAATCATCAAGAATAGGTTTGTGTTTTTTTAGATTCAAGCCACAAAAGCTTACTAATGCTGTCTGGTTTAGTTCACTATATTCTAAAAGTTTCAGGATTATGTCTTTGACAATATATATTCTATCTCGATACGAACTATTGGAACCAGACATTATAGATGGTGACTTTAGACTTTTACTTTACAGTACAATATAATCTCTAATTGCAACTGATTTTGCTATGTTAAGTGAGTATTAATTTTAGAGCATATAGTATAATGATACTCATTTATTCAATAAATTAATGGTTATAGCTATTACTTGCTTAACATAGTTAAGTTATCTTAATTAATTAACCAAAATTTCTATAAGAAGGTGTTTAGATAAATCACGATTTTTTATAATATAATAATGCAGACATCAGATTCCACTGAATGCAGAGAATTTACACACTTATATAAGATATTATATAAAATTAATAATCGAGGTAACAAAATGATGGTTTTTCTTCTATTACATATATAAATATTTTATTTTTGAAATAACTCAAAACCTTAAATTAGACTATTGTAAGGTGACTATTACAATATTTGGCAGAATATCGTAGTAATACCGATGACATATCAGAAGCACCATTGACTGCACAGCCTCACCAGCGTCACCTGGTCCGTACCTTAGGTCTTCTAGATGTTGTCATGATTGGTATAGCTGGCATGATTGGCGGGGCTATTTTTGTTCTTGTCGGCCCAGCAATAGGTCTTGCAGGAAGTGCGGTTATTATTGCCTTTATTATTAACGGAATAATCACACTTTTCACGGCTATGGGTTATGCGGAATTGGGTTCTGCTATGCCAGAGGCTGGTGGTGGCTATCTTTGGATTAGAGAAGGACTGCCACGACCTAATGCTTTTATAAGCGGTTGGATGGCTTGGTTTGCTCATATAGTTGCTGGTAGTTTGTATGCTGTAGGATACGGTTCTTTCCAGTTTAGTTTATTAAAGATGTCAGGTATTATTGGAGACCAACCTCTACTAGGAATTATTCCTTTAGATAAATTGATAGCTGTTGCATCAATAGTTGCTTTTACTTTTATTAATGTCAAAGGCGCAGCTGAGACTAGTAAACTTGGGATTATAGTTACTGTCATTCAACTTGGAACGATTTTTGCATTAATAGGTGCTGGCTTTTTGACTATAAGTAATAATCCTGAATGGAATTCTAATATCCTCAGTAACTTTGCTCCTATAGGAATAGGTGGAATTGTTGCTGCTATGGGACTGACATTCATTGCCTTTGAAGGTTATGAAATAATCGTTCAGACTGGAGAGGAAATAAAGAATCCAAAGAAGAATATACCAAGAGCAATCTTTATTTCGTTAACTCTGGTTGTGTTATTGTATTGTCTTGTAGCATTTGTCTCCATCGGTGCAATTTTTCCTCAAAATATTGGTGATATTCCTGCATGGAAATTCATAGGTCTAAATGGTGATCTAGGTATAAGCAAGGCTGCTGAGTTATTTTTACCCTATGGCTTTTTTATCATTCTTGCTGGTGGTATAGTTTCCAGTTTGGCAGCATTGAATGCTACTACTTACTCATCAGCGAGAGTCGCATTTGCTATGAGTAGACATTATAATCTACCATATCAATTAAGCAAAATTCATCATAAATTCAAAACTCCATACGTTGCTACGATAATATCGGGTATATTAATGGCTGTTGTGGCCTATGCATTACCATTAGGCCAAATTGCACTTGCCGCTGGTGTCATATTCTTGCTCTTATTTACACAAGTAAACATCTCTGTCATTACTATAAGAAACATGTATGGAGATAAGCTTCATTATGGATTTAAGACTCCATTCTTTCCCTTTATACCTATCATCGGCGTCTTCCTAAAATTAGGACTTGCAATCTATCTTCTAATTACTCAGCCCTTCAGTTGGGTTATTAGCGCATTATGGATTGCAATAGGATTTGCTGTATATAGAATTTACACTTTCAGAAAAGAAATTGATCATTATGCGCCAATAATAACCAGTGAAGGTGATCTTACAAGAAAAGATTTCAGGATTTTAATTCCTTATACTCCAGAGAATCCTGATAGATTAACAAAATATGCAATTAGGGTTGCAAAGGAAAATAATGGAGAAATTAACATATTAAGAGTTATTACAGTGCCACACCAAACACCCCTTTCTGCAGGAATCGCATTTACAGAATCTGCAGCGAGAGCTTTTGAACCATTAGAAAAAATAATAGACAAAGAAAACATACTAAATCATTATTTTGTAAGGATTTCCCATGACGCAACTGAGGCTATATTATCAACAATTGAGGAGCAACACATCGATCTTTTGATTACCGACTATGAAACGTTAAGGAGAAACAAGGCATTACAGACGCTTTTAACATGTAATATACTTGCTGTATTGACAGGTGGAGGTAGTGATGAAGAACTCATACTTGAAGAATCTATTGCAAAAGAAGAAAAAAGAGAAGAAGCAAATCCAATATCTGAAAGAAATAGGAAGAACATGGTTGTTCTGTACGATGGAGGAGATCATTCAGATATGGTATTGAAGACAGCTAGTTGGCTAGAGCATTCTGGAAGGTTCAAGGTAATTGTACTATCTATAAAGAAGAAAGAAGAACGAGAACATATAGGCTACAGCAAAATTGATAACGAAGAAATAAAGAATAAAAAAGATTTAGAAAAAGAGCAGCATGTGCAGTATTTGGAGCAGATCGGTGTGGAGTTCCACGAAGTTTTTGTATCAGAGAAGACACAAAATAATAGTGAAATGTTTGTAAAGCTGATTTTATCTTCAGTTAATGCTTCTCAGCCAGATCTAGTAATAATGGGTAAAAGAGTTGGTAAATTTAATGTATTTGATAATCAACATTTTGTCTCCATGTTAGATGGGCTTAACTGCCCGGCTATTGTTGCAAGAAGTTTTGTCATTCCAGGTGTAAGTCGGATAAAAGCTGCTCTACTGAGGGCTATTCATAGATAATAAAGGTAATTTTATTGTCTTAAAGAAGAAGAAGTGATAGATCAGAAACTATAAAAGCAATCCACTAATGGCTAATTTTGATATTTCAGTAGTAATGTATAGGGAGACTCTTTGATTGTATGGAAAGTCTCTCCTAATCCTATCATCGCTGCTGTAGTTGGAATTGTCATATATATATGTATATATATACTAGACTTCATCAAGAGGAAGGGGAAACGTGCTAATCGTATAATATGATAAGAATTTAAGCGCAAGACAAACAATATCTTTTGCGAACTGACTTCTGTATAATCTTTAATACAAAATGGAGTTTAAACTATTGTCATTTTAAATGTGCAGAATGTCAATATGCTAGGTTGCATATAGTGGAGGAGGCACTACTACAAAAGTGCAACATATATCTCGATACCTAAAGTCGGTAACGATTTATTTGATATTGTCTATTAATTTAAATGACTTTACCTACTACACTATGAAACCCTAAGGCCAGTGTAGCTTAATCACATAGTGTCTTACTTTTAGTGGTTTACTATGAAAAAATTGTGTTACGTTCTTATTGTAATCAAAACAAAAGCAATATTCCTGGTTAGAACTATTACTCTTGAACGTTATAACTTTTAAATCGATAGATTTGTTGGTTCTCTTTTCTTCAGTATATTCTATTTTTCTTTCCCGGTCAGTAAGAAGGATATTGTATTCTTATTGCATGACTATAATTTAAGTCAACAATTTGTCGTCTTTTGTTGTTTGTTCTAATGCTCTTTTTTTGCTGTTGCTGTATAGAAGTAGTATTTGACAATGGAAAAATAAAACTATGATTATCATTGTCATTTATTCATACAATAAACTTGCTTCTTTTCATACCTGACTGAAGACTTTATTGCTGTCGTTGAAGATATATTGTGCCATTCTGCCAAAACATATACTCTACTGTAAGCAAATTGTGTCAAGTATGAACGCAATTAGACAATCTATCTTATTCCTTATACTCTAAGAATTATTTAATTGGGAGGGGGAGAGAGAGACATTATTACGTTACATATTTAATGGCACATACAAACTGTATTGTTACTATATAACGACAAGAAGTTAGCTTCCTGTGGATACGATGCAGAATTACTTATGTCACAAACAGCAAAACTTAATTAAAAATGAGAATAATAGAAATACTAATGTCGATATGCTATACAACTACTCGTGTAAGACATAAGCAATTTAGACAAGTATGAAAGCCTTTAGCACAATAACATTATCAATCAGGCCTAACGAATTAGAAAAGAGTGGAATATTGAAAATATATGATGGACCTTCTGAATCTGTTCCTTTATTATAATTTTCCATAGGGATTATAAGGATCTGTTTATGTTCTTGAGTATTACAATATCTTATTATAAATATATTCATGTCGTTAAAAAAAGTACTTATTGAACTATCATGGTTATTGATATTACTAATAATATTAGTCACAATCTTTGCTAGTCTATCAAATACTACAATTGCAATTGCTGCTGCAAATAAAAATGAAGATGCAGATAATAACTATACTTTATGTCTTTTTTATGTTATTAATTGTGTGAAAGATTCGTCACTGCAGAAAATAGATGGATCAGAATTAGCTGATGAACTATTTATAAGTTCAATCATAGACAGAGTTAATTATACTAAACTTGGAAAATGGGTAGATGATCTAACATCTTTTCATACTAGACATACCAAATCAGGATATATTCAAGACGCTGCATATTGGCTCAAAAATGAGCTCCAAACTATATGCGAAGGTAAGGTTTACTTTCACAATTTTAGTCAAACAGACCAAGGAATAGATTATCATTTGAAAAATATCGTTTGTGATAAGAAAGGTTATGCAGCAGACAACCTTATCATAGTAATTTCAGCACACTATGATAGTAGAATGCAAGATATCAACAATACTAATGGGCGGGCTCCAGGAGCTGATGATAATGCCAGTGGTGTATCTGCAATCCTTGAACTAGCACGGATCCTTTCTCAAATTGATTTGAAAAATAACATTCAATTTGTGTTATTTTCCGGTGAAGAACAGGGTCAATGGGGATCGAAAAACTATGTAAAATACCTACATGATAACAACACAAAGGTAGATCTAGTGATCAACGCAGATATGATTGGCTATCATCCGCAAGGATCAAATAAAGTCTACTTAGAGTACGATCGTGGAAATAAGGTTCCAACAAATGATATATCTTCATATATTGTTGGAATATTCATGAAACAGATTGCCTTACAATACACAAAACTAAATGCTACACTCACTATTCTTAGCAATAGTGATTATCGTCCTTTTGAAGCTTTTGGTTATACAGTTATAGGAGTACATGACGGTGGCGTAGAACAAAATCCTAATTACCACAGTACATCTGATATTCCTGATTCTCTTGATTTAAAATATTTGAGTTCAATAACAAAGCTGTTATTGGCTACGATTTTAGAATTGGATGAATTGAGTCCATAATCAAAATTGCAGTTACAACGAGAGTAACTTTATTTATCTCAAGCATAAAATCATTTATAGTTTTAAAGTTCTTTTTTCCAAATCTCACAACTTATAATGATAACTACTCCTCAAACAAATATATAATATCGCAGCGCTATCATGAAACCACATTTTGAATAGAAAATCAACAAATGATCATATTTTAAGGAAGGCTCAGGATAAGTAATAACAATAATGACAGAAATGTCAAATAGAGAAATTAAGAAGTTTCTTATGCAAGGGACCTTAACAGGAAAACTTGCTACAGTAAAAAGGGATGGAAGTTCTCACGTTGTTCCAATTTGGTTTACAGTAGACGATGGCAATAGTAGTAGAAAGGGAGATATCATTTTTACTACAAGCAGTACGTCACTCAAAGCAAGAAATATTCAACGTGATAATAGAGTAAGTATTTGTGTTGATGATCAAATGCCGCCATTTTCCTTTGTAACAGTATATGGGATTGCAGAAATAAAGGAGTACAAACAAAATGACCTCTTAAAGTGGGCAACAATAATAGCAGAACGATATATGGGAAAAAGGAATGCAGAAGCTTACGGGAGAAGAAACAGTACCGAAGGCGAAGTACTTGTACGAGTAAAGCCAACAAAAATTATTGCAGAAAAAAATATAGCCGGTTGGGATTGATGGCTAATTTATAGAGGCAGATTGATGGCTATACTGCTATTTTTGATAAATTGAAAAAGAAATCGACTATTTTTAAAGGCTAAACTACAGAGGAATATATCTGATTTGTGGCGATACATTACTACAAAGCAGAGAAGAAGTCAATGTCAGATAATAATGTTGTATACTTTGGATTACTTCGCATCATATTAACAATAGAAATAGTCAAAAATAAAAATATAAAAAACTATTAGAAGAATCACAGAAAAATATGACTACAAAAGCTTTGGTTAGAATGATTTCTATCTATACTCTAGAAAGTATTAACGAGTCATATAATTATAGATCGGTCCACAAATACTTGGAATATTTTCATATAAACATTCTATACTGTATGTAAGCAAATAATCTCAACGTGTTTTGGGAATTTGGCATAATTTTATGTTTACCTTATGATACCATATCTACGATGTGATAGGAGAATTTTTATTGTAAATAAAGAAAGATATTCCAATGAAATATCATCTGTTAGGTAAGAGTGGGTTAAGAGTTTCTGAACTGTGCTTGGGGGCTATGACATTTGGTGAAGAATGGGGATGGGGAGCATCAAAAGATGAATGTCGCAAAATATTCGATGCCTATGTAAATGCTGGTGGAAATTTTATTGATACTGCTAATAAGTATACTGAAGGCACAAGCGAGAAATATATTGGTGAATTTATT
>DATFPS010000116.1:0-2314 GCA_035264705.1 Nitrososphaeraceae archaeon
AGTTTCTGAAGCATTTAGTAATAAAATATGGAAAACATAAAGTGTCATCAGATGGCGGTACATGGTATCCACAAGCCTGCAAATTTCTGAAATTAAAACATCATATACATTCTTCATTTGAAAAAAGTGTCATAGAAAGAACGGTACAATATTTTAAGGATAGGATTGAAAGTTTTGATGATTACTTTCCTTGTACTAAGAAGAAAAGGTGCAAATTATATCATGTTATAAATTGGTTGACTATGTTTGCGGATATTCATAATAAACTTATTCAAAATGAGACGATGTTCTTAAGTTAACAGAGCCAGTCATAGAATAGCTTTCTGTCCACAGCTAGACTTTTTATCGAGTATATACAGCAAAGTAGTGCAAAGACCATTTTTAAAGCATGTTAGTAGAAGAGACAATATTTCCACGAAACATTAAACAAAGAAGAATAAAGAAGGGTAAGTTATTATAGCTGACAAGAAATCTTCAAGAAAAACTTTTAAGCGAACATTATATCATATCATAGACTATGACATTAATGGTCGGGATGTTGATGCTACAATGGGATTAAAGAAAAGGGAACAGAAAGAATACAATAATACTGATAATGTCGATAACAATAATTATAATAATCATAGAGATGAACAACAGCAAAAAGACGATCAGCCTAGAGCAATAAAGATGGCAGAAGAATTACAAAAAGAAGAACGAGAGTCAGAACAGGTGAAAATAGATCCGCAGGAAGTATTAGAAGAGGAAGAAAAGATACAGCCACAATCACAACAAGAATAATTTAAGTTAATTTGTAATTGATTAAATAGCCTCTTCTAACTATTATCGTAGCTGCATTCGGTATTAGGGGCGCACAAGATCACAATTAATGAAGGATAACGATATAATATACCATTTTCTTTTTTGCTGTTAGACTATACCATAATAGACTCCCAAACTTTCCTGAGGCTTTCTTTTAATGCTTTGTAATTATCTAGTCTTCGTCTGTCTGCTTCATCAGATGGAAGGTTTTCTAACAATGTTCTTTGTTGTCTGTCTATCATATTATCAATTGAATCAATAATTTCTCTAAGTTCATCTGTACTGATTTCTATTGTAGCTATACCAGTTGATCTGTCACTTTTGAGTTTTCTAATCATATGGTGCTATTGGTATAGTTATAACTATATGAGAAATATATATATTGATATTCGTGACTGCAGGATATTCATACTGCCGTTTATTTCCGCTTCCTAAAGAGAAGAGAAATATTAAGATATCCTATAAACTGTGTTTTTACGTATTAAAGTAAGTGAGGTTAGGTAGGCTTCTTTTCCTTGCAAATCAATGCCCTTTTTATTTTCGCTACTCATTACAACCTTCTGATTGGATAATCTATAACAGCATATAAACAGGTTCTGCTAAAATGGATTTATATCTGCTTGAACCTTATAGTTGGGAAGGTTCAGATAATATTCGTTATTTATATCATTACCAATAGAAGGTTAACGTATTGTAGGAGTAATGGAGTTAAACCAATAGTTATATGCAATAATAAATCATTTTTATGATGTATCTATTTATTGCTTCTTGGTTTAAGATTTAGTATATTCAAAGTAAACTATCTTTTTCACTATTTATTGAATTTACGGTATAATGCTATTAGGTTATTGCATATCCTGCATGTATATTCTCCATTTTCAATAAGAATAATACCTTCTCCTAGTTCTTCATTTGGATTTTCGTATCTTATTACTGGAGAACCATGATATTCCTTTTCACATCTCTTACAATAATATTTTGAAAATCTATCTTCATTTAATCTTCCTATATTCCCTAGGAATATTTGAGGAACTCCAAGGCTTGCTTTGATTTCTTCTTGTTCTGTTAGTTTGGCAAAAGCATAGCCACCTGAGCCTAACAGTTTCTTTTCCTCTAAATCTTCGCTCATATATCCTACTGTGAATAGCTGCAATTTTAACAGTATAACAATATTATTTGACGTTACAACCATCTAAGTTGTGATGAGCAAACATAATAAATGAAATTCAATTCTGTATTTAAGATTATGTTCCCTTAAGAGAAAGGCAAATTATCGGTGCTCTATTTGTTATTAATGTATCTATCTATTCTAGCTCTGCTATTATAGGTGATGCAAATTTTTTATTCTTTCAATTTAGTTATATACAATTACATACTTTTTCTGTTATTTTGACTGAATCCATTTTGCAGCCTTTGGCCATAATTTATCATGTGCATTATCACTAATGCATAGAGCTACATGACCGCCAGGACTTTTAAGGAAATCTTTTTCGTTGCTGGATACATAATCGCT
>DATFPS010000117.1:0-2433 GCA_035264705.1 Nitrososphaeraceae archaeon
GATTCTACTAATAGGATGTTTCAATTTCAAGAAGTTAATCACCTTTGAACTCTGAAAATATGCTGTCTCATAAACCATTTGTCGTCCTTTAGACTAAAGTTTTCATATGCAAGAATATCAGAATGTCCTGACAGTAAATGTTACTCGAAATTTCATTTTGTTATTTTGCTGCTGGTATAATTACATAATAGATGTTGTTGTAAAGGAAGTGTGTATAATATCCCCGGTATAACCGGTATCACCGGAGTGTTAATTTTGTGCATAAATCTATCCATTCTTTACCGATGATATATGACTTGGAATATAATATCCCCGGTGATATCCCGGTAGAATTGAATCTAAATTGAACTTAATTTTGAGCATTCCGGCGATTCCGGGGATACTTTACATATCTTCACGGATTTGCTCTAAAATGATATGTTAATAAATTATTACATCGATAAGTGATGATATAGTCTAAGATTATTTGGTAGATGTTGATAATAACAGATTTAGTTTCATCAACATATGGAATTTTCAATTAGAATTATAGATCATATGAAAAGATAGAAGGACTCAAGGAGCTAGGTCCCTGCATGTAGAGGGGTTCAATGGTTCCTTGTTAATTAATATTTCAATCAGCATTAGTGGTTGCTGACGTAGACGAAGATGAAGAAAGATATTAAAACAAGCACAAGAAGACCAATACTGATTTTTTATCTACTACTAACGATAACGTCGCTCTGACTCTTTGATAGGATAATCATTTGCACTCATATCACGTATGCGCATCAAACCGCTATCATCAAACTCCCAATGCTCGTTACCATGGGTACGCATCCATTGAACCGGATTATGAGCATCTCTCCATTCATATTCAAAGCGCACAGAAATACGGTTTCCGGTGTAACACCAAAGCTCTTTCATCAGATGATAATCAAGCTCCTTCGCCCATTTTCGTCGTAGAAAATCAATTATAGCTTTCCTACCTGTGAAAAACTCCGTACGATTTCGCCATTTAGAATCAGGAGTGTATGCTTGAGCCACTAGTTCTGGATTGCAGGTATTCCAAGCATTTTCAGCAGCTTTAACTTTCAACTGAGATTTCTCCTCATCAAATGGAGGTTTGATATCAGTTGGTTTAATACTATTAGTCATATGACCTGTTTTGAAAGTTACGTTAGCCATATTATTATTCTATTGTATTCTTTATTAGTAACCTGTAAACTCCTCGACTTTTATTCTGTCTTTTGGAATCTTAAGATCATTTTGAATTATGTCTTGCATTGCTTTTATCATACCCGGAGGACCACATGTATAAAATATTGAATTCCTTATTTCATCATCTGTTAAATATTTGGTTAACATAGCTTTATCTATTCGTCCTCTTTCTCCTGTCCATTGTTGCCTAGTAGGAGAAGAGGAGATGGTATCATGAACTCCTTGTTTTTCTTCTTCTTCCTCTGTAATGGTATAAACAATTTTCAAATTTCTGTTTATATTCACATATTCGTCAAATTCCTTTTTAAATAAGGTATTTTCCTGATTCCTATTTGAATCAAACATCATAATTTTTATAGGTAATTGCTTATCTGTAGCGTACTTTATCATGCTTCTAAATGGAGTCACACCAATACCGCCGGAAAGAAACACAGCAGGCTTCGAATAATCCTCATGTAAAACAAATTTTCCTTGAGGACCTCTTACTTTAACTATTGTGCCTTCTTCTAATGACGAAAGTCTCTTTTTGTAAGGCGTATCCCTAATTCTAGTAGTAATCATGACAAACTCTTCTGTTGGAGACGAGGAAATTGTAAAATGTCTTATAGGACCTTTCGGATCATTATGAACCCCGCCTATGTCAAAAAATGCATATTGACCTGCTGTATAGTCTAAGAAGGAACTTTGTTTATCATTGCTCTCTCTTCCTTGTTGCTGTTGGTTCTGTTTCTTGCTAAATCTAAATGACATCACATCGGTAGCTTCAAACTTTTGCTTCTCTAATAATGAAAGCTCGTATTCGGAAGAAGGTCTAGAAGGTGGCTGTTGTTGTAGTTGTTGCTGCGGTTGCTCTTTTTCTATAGCAGACGGATGTTTCTTAACTAGTATGCTATTGTTATCTACTTTTATCTCATAAGTGGGTTCTGACTCAGTCGCAGGAGGACTTGTCACCTGACCAGTTCTCACATCAAATTTAGATTGATGCCAAGGACATTCGACCTCATAGCCCTCCAATACACCATCAGCTAGAGGGCCACCTTCATGTGTACATACATTGCCAATTGCATAGTATTTTCCATCTACATTTGCAATACATACATCTTCACCGTCAATTTGAACTTCTTTCATTTGTGATATATGAATGTCTTTTGTTTCAGCAACTTTAACAAAATCATCATCATCGCTTTGACTACTCACTGCGTAAACGCACCACCTACAATTAAAGGTCCAAAC
>DATFPS010000118.1:0-2193 GCA_035264705.1 Nitrososphaeraceae archaeon
GGGGGACATTGTCTACCAAAGGATACTAAAATGTTCTTACAATCATCAAAGTCTATTAAAAGTAAGATACTACAAGCAGCAATTGAAGTAGACCAAGATTATCGAAGATATAGACAAGCTCGAGAAATAAAAGAAATAGATCAAAATTCTCTCCTTCAATCAATTTGATATATATATATTCTTAAAGAGGAAATAAGAGTGACACAATAAGATAGTGAGAAAAATTTTAGATTGAGTAGAATTGTTGGGGTTATATCTTTTTTCTTTATTTTTGTTGCCTAAATTAATGGTTTTTTGAAATCATATCAGTTAAATCTATGTTAAAGAACGTTTTCAATATTCCTATATAGGTTTGAACAGGAGGTGGAATCTCTTCTTCACAAGCTACTCCCATATTCCACGCATTTATCCAAATTATCATACTCTGAAACATATTTACAAATCTATGGTACTTGGCTGACACGACCTCTAATGCGTCAATATATTTTTCAGCGAGTAGCCATGATGCTGTAAAATCAATGCATGGATTTCCATAGACTGCTTTAATTTGCTCCTTTATATTCTTGGCGTATTTGAATGGTTTTTGACAAACAAAAAATGGAAATTCCGTCTTTGTTGGGAGCATTAGGTCAGGAGGAGACCATGCTGTTATAATTCGAGCACCATTTTTTAATTCAGTTTCAAACTTCTCTATTATCTGTTGAATATAATCAATATCTGTAAACCAAAATAGCAGGACAGTAGCATCGGAAAAGGAAGCTTTACTAACATCTTCATTAATTATCTCTGCATTTTTCATTCTAATAATTTTTTTCCTTGCCTTATTCGCTAAGGTCTTTCTGATTTCTATGCCAACAGACCTTTTTACTTTGAACTCTTTAGCTGCGATTTTAACAGCATTATTATTTCCACATCCCAGATCAAAGAAAACATCGGTTTTAGAGAGATCGGCAAGCCTAAATAATTTTCTTATTACGTTATCAGGAATCGAAATGTCTTCACTTTTTACAAGGGATTGGGGCAGTGAAGATATAAACTCTTGAATATTCAATGCTATATTTTTTATTCCTTTGACAATTATAAAAATCAAAGCAAAGGTAATAGCAACAACAAAATGATAAGGTAGGTATGATGCTAACGTTATTCTAGCTTAGACACAGTATAAGTATTAGGTAATGAGTGAAAATACAATACATGCAGAGATAAGCGTTATACCGATTGGGATAAGATCAGAAATGACAACTAGTATGAGTAAGGAGATTGCTGCTGCATTTGATGCAATTCAGAAGATAAAAGGTCTAAAGACCATGCTTACTCCTATGGGAACACAGATTGAATCAAACAATTTTGCCAATATTCTACAAGCAATTGAAGTTGCTCACCAAGTTGTTCGAACAGCTGGTGCAAAACGAATAATGTCAACAATTAGAATAGACGAAAGATTAGACAAATCAATAAGCCTGGAGGAAAAGGTAGAATCGGTTATGGAAAAGATTGGTAAATGAGAATAAAGATAAGAAACAGAACAAAAGAGGATTAGTATAATATCCATACTATGCTTGAACATAAGCATAGATGATATATGAGCATAACATTAATTCTTAACCAGTATAAATACTCGAAATCTCAATCTGAATGATATGAAAATGGTCTATATAACATCTACAAAAATAAAGAAGATGTAGAGTTTAACTCCTATTTCCTTTCTATGACCGATATTCCAACTAGCATGTGTTATTATGCAGTTGTTATTATTTACAAAATAGAATTATACACCAAAGATAATACAATTATGAACAATATAGTGATTAATTCTAAAGTTGCAAAAGAAGGTGAAGAGAGTTAGAAGAATATTAACAAACTTCTTAAATGTAACATTATTACTTATTCTATATTTTAGGGATACAAACTACAAAGTCATATCTTGTCTCTCATTTTTTTATTTCATAAAACCTACTGATAATTAGCGTATAGATAATTAAAGTCAAGCAGACTGACTTATTGTCATTTCAGAAAAAACCAATAGATATTATTATCACTGCATGCAAGAACAATCGAAGCAATGAAAGTTGTTGCATTCTTGATATGAGATATCTGTTAGACCTGCACTGCTAGAGGTAAGAAAAACCAATAGATAACATTCACTCTAATTATCCTTCCGTAAGAAGCCGAAGTCTTTTAGTCAAAGCTCTT
>DATFPS010000119.1:0-3405 GCA_035264705.1 Nitrososphaeraceae archaeon
GAAATTCTATCTCGGATGTTCCTACAAGGCTTATTATGATTGGAACTTTTTTATTATGAACTATCTCATTTGAAAATTCCTCAGCTCCAGGATTGGAGAGACCTACAGCATTTATATAACTACTATTTTCTAAAGAGACAATAGTAGGATTTCGGTAGCCCTCAATTGGCTTGATACTTATGGATTTACTTACAATTGCTCCAGCACCTGATAGATAGAGTCTATTAAAAATGTCCTGAGATATTCCTAGAAAACCAGAAGCAAGCATCGTTGGATTACGAAGTTGTAAATCTGCTATATCAACAGCTAAAGACTCATCGAAATGCTGTTGGCTCTTTTTCAGTCCTCTATGCATTCTCTTGATGGCTGGACCTCTTAATTAATATTTTATTCTTAACTTTCTTAATCCAGAATTTTTTATGTTGTTCTGCAAAAAAAGTACGCATAATATTAATTCTTAATGGCGTAGATATACTTAATTGTTAGCTTAGGACATAAAATATCAATCTTGAATTAAGAAGGACAATTGTTTTTTGTGCGTGTTATCATATCGATAGGTAGTAACCAAAGCGCGTTATATGCGTATTTTGCTACTATGCAACTATGCTACTATAAGTGTAATCCAAATAGATATGTAATCAATTCCTACTTATACTAATCCCTATTTGGTGATGATTTGATCACTCAGTCATAATATCAAAGTTCGTGTTATTACTTTTACAATAAGTCTATAAAATACAAGAGATGCTTAATATAATGAAAGAGAGTGGGAAGATTATTTGATCCTCATATTCACATGTATTCACGTACAACTGACGATTATGAGGCTATGTCTAAAGCTGGTATAGAAGTAATAGTTCAACCTTCTTTCTGGCTTGGTAGTCCTAGAACCTCCATCGGAACATTTGAAGATTATTGGGAGCATATGATAACATTTGAAACAAAAAGAGCTAAAGAATTCGGAATCGAACACTTTGTTTGCATTTCAGTCAACCCAAAAGAAGCTTTGGCTCGACCGATGGCAATCGATGCTCTAGAACCAATGAAAAAATATCTCGAACGAGAGAGAGTAATAGCTGTTGGAGAACTCGGCTATAATTTGATCAATGATCTAGAAGAAGAGGTTTTTGTAAAACAGATGGACATTGCCACAGCCAAGAATATGCTGATGATGATTCACCTTCCACATAATAACAAATTGGAGGGAATGAAAAGGATTGAACGCATTTTGAACAGTGAAAATAATAGTAGTAAAAATTATGAGAGAAGAAAGATATTGATAGATCATAATACGGAAGAAACTCTTGAAAAAACAATCGAAATGGGTGCATGGGCAGGCCTAACTGTTTATCCTCTTACCAAACTTTCTCCTGAGCGAGCTATAAAATTAATAAAAAAATATGGAACAGAACATATTATGATAAATAGTTCAGCTGACTGGGGGATATCCGATCCACTAAGCGTACCGATTGTAGCCAGGGAAATGAGAAAAGAAGGATTTAGTAATAATGATATTGAAAATGTGACATTCTATAATGCCTATGAATTCTATAAACAGTCTTCTAGAATGACTTGGAATCCTTAAGATGGTAGAAGTTACCTATGAAACTGGCATTTAGCACTAACGCATTCAAAAGATATTCTTTGGAGGATGCTATAAGGATAATCGCAGAAGTCGGATATGAGGGTTTAGAATTATTGTGTGATTCTCCACATGCTTATCCTCCGACTTTTCAAGAGAAAGAAATAAACTCCTTCAAAGATCACATTGCAAAATTCAAACTTCAAATCTCTAATCTAAACGCTTTTACACTCTATTCTATTTCAGATGTCTATCATCCGTCTTGGATTGAAGAAGACAAGGAATCAAGAGAATTGCGTATAATACATACCATTAATTGTATAAAACTAGCAAAAAAAATTGGGGCAAAAAATCTATCGACAGAACCTGGAGGACCGATCAGTGAGAGAAAAAGTAATGTAAAATACCTCGAAAAATTATTCATTGAGGGTTTGAATAGAGTATCTCCTATTGCTGAAGAAGAAAATATAAAAATACTAATAGAACCAGAACCAGATCTTTTAATTGAAAACTCTAATCAATTTTTGAATCTCATTAAAAATCTGAATACTACTCATGTAAGACTCAACTTTGATATAGGTCATTTTTATTGCGTGGGAGAAGATCCGGCCGAGATAATTTATAAGTTGTGTGAATATATTGAGCATTTCCATCTAGCAGATATTGCTACTAATAGGATACACAATCACCTAATACCTGGTGAAGGATCAATTAATTTCAGATCAGTTTTAAAAACAATTGAATCAATTGGGTATAAAGGATTTGTAACAGTAGAACTTTATCCTTATCAACATAATCCAAAAGAGGCTGCAAAAAGAGCATACGAATATCTTATGAGATATTATACTGATATTCTCTAATTTACCTTAAATGCTATCATTTTAAAAAGAATCAAATGGGCCGATTTAAGAATTCTTCTATGCAATATCATGAAAATTACCTGAAAGATACCATATAGGTAATGGAATATACTCATCTGAATTTAATACTCTTAGACTATGTAATTTAAGGAATCATTGGCAGATCCAGTGATAGATCTGTTACCAAATGTCAGTAGGCGTTTACCATAAGTTTCTAGAATTTGAATCAAATAATAACACCATTAATTAGTGGGAGGTCACTTAATTAATAACAAAATCATAGCTAAAATCTATTATATATTATTAGTAGTACTCTATGAACAATAAAATATCGAATATATTAAATAATTTTCTAACGAACTATTAATAGTCCTTTTTTTGTGATATAGACCTACGACTAAGCTATAATAATTTGGCAATTTGATGTGAAGTAATTATAGCTGGTTTCAGAAATAACATAAATGATCACTTATTATAGCTTGATGGAAGGACTATCTTCAAAACTCAAACTCTTCTCTTTTTCTTTACAATAGACATTATAATTTTAACTTCGACATAAACACTGTTAGTTTTTTTATTAATAGCCGGTCAACATTAATGCAAACCTCGATTAATGTTATTGCCTTGTGTTATGGACAGGTTTATACTAGCACATCTAGGTACTAACGGTTGATTACTCTAATTGTAATACGTTAGCCTTTCTGAAAATAGATGTTATATCACTTAGGAGAAAATATTTTAAAGATATATGTTGATATTTACAACCAAGATGGAGCGAGCTTATTGGTAAGGCATATTATTATCCTTGATATTGTTGGGTTGGAATCAAATCACTTAAATTCGAATCTAATTCCAAATATTGCAAAGCTTGCAAATGAAGGAGTGAGTTTTAAAGTGGAACCTGTCTTTCCCTCAGTGACATGTACAGTTCAAGCCAGTTTACTATCGGGACAATATCCCAAC
>DATFPS010000120.1:0-4842 GCA_035264705.1 Nitrososphaeraceae archaeon
GTTCTCATTATCTAGTTATCCTGTATTAGTGATTGCAGAAGGAAGGACGGTTTATGAAGAAGAGTAGTCAAGCTCTTTTATTCTTTGCAATAGTATAAATGCACATTCTAATTGATACAGTTTTTTTACTATTTCTTCATATTCAGTTTTAATGATGTTTGGTTATATACTTAGATAAAGAAGAGTTGTATGTTTATTGAATTAAGAGAACATAATGAACAATACAAGTTAATCAATTCCTGTTTTTATATCACACGTTTATCATCCATATTGGTTATCGTTTTGGATTAAATCGATAGTGGATTCACATGCTCTCTGAAATCTCCAATATGTACTTGCTTTGTTTTGTTCCATAATCTTCGTGCTTTGGTATTGTAGCCATCGCCTCTGCAAGAGCATTCCATCTAAACCATATTTTTTCATCTGTAATTTTTGTTCTATAAAGACGAAATATTAATTCAAATAAAGCTATGAATGCTACTATAATATTAGCATTCATTTGGGTATCGACTAGCGGAAAGCGTTCTCAAGCACAGGATTTCTTTAGCAGTTTTTGTAAAAATATATTTTCTTCAAGTTTAATTCTTGCTTCCAGTATTCTAGCTTATATTTGGTATTTGCTTTGTATTCTATTATTTTTTTGACTTTAGACAATTGCAGCAGCAAGAAGCTGAAAAGACCTGCAAATATTACAGCAGTAATCATGGGTACATATTCTGAAAAAGATAACCATTATTTTACTAACTGTCTGTTATATTATTCTATATCTTGAGGAAGACTAGACCTGGCTGTTCTAAAAAATCAAATTGCCTTCTAGCTCCAAAGCTCCGATAATCTTGATAGTAGACGAATACAAAGTCACTAATTAGATTAATAAAAAATCATTGAAGCTAATATAATATTCAAGGTAAGACACCATATTGTTGTAAAGTGATCTATTGATAAACAAGAAGCACTTAGAGATTGGCGCCGCTTGCTAATGACTAATCTTATTGTTACCCTCTGATCAAGAAATAATCAAGGTAAGAGAACGTATTACCAAGACTAGAAATACCAATTATTATAAATAAGTAGCAGTTACAGCTTTCATAGAGAAATATAACTATATTCTTAACCGCTATACGACCTTTTTATTTGAAGAATATGCTTATATGGCTTTTCTGCATAGAAATTTCTATTAGCTAATAAAGATGCGATATTACATTAAATGCAAACTAGATCCAAAAAAAAGACAAAGATTATCTGATTCTATTAAGACAGGTTCACTTGCACAGGGCAAAATATTCCAAGAAGGCATGCAGAGTGCATTAAGAGAGGCGACGATAGATGAAAATGATCTAGTACACTTTGTTGAAATCTGCTATTGCTTGGAAAGCGGCCTGTATCCTATGGCAATGGAGATTCCTGTTTTGAACAAGTATTTTGATAATATAGTAGAAATAAAAGATGCACGTCTAAGGTACCAATGCACAATGGAATGTGAGTTTTGCGATTGTACTCGCAATATAACGCTTCCAGGAGAATTATTGACCAATGAATTGGGTCTTAAAAGAGATGAATCAAATAAAAAGAACTTGGCAGATATAGGTAGGATAAGGCTGAACAGGAAAAAGCAGAAAGAAAGCATTGAAGGGTTGAGGGATTTATTAACAAACATCAATAATGACAATAAAAATGAAAATAACAACATTAACATTAAACCAATATTCGCAGCGGCTGCACTTTCTGGTATTTTTGCAATATTTTATGATGGTAGTGACTACTTTAGAATAAAAAATATTCCAGACACTCAAGAATCTCGTCAAATGTTGCAGACTATAGGCTTAGAAGTATATGATAATGTGAATTCTATGAAGTCAGCGGCAAAAAGATCTCTTGCGAAAAGTGACAAACGTTCAAATGTTGTCTGAGGACTTCAAACTGTAAGCATTTCTTTATGCGTACCTTGGCATGGATTAAAAAGATTTGAACTGCCTCGTAATAACTGGCCATATTATCAATGGATCCAGAATTAAGATACCAAAATATAATACTGCCTTAAAGCTCTTTCTGCAGTTTCCCTTCTCATCTCTTATAGTTACTAGTGCGATGAAAATTAAAAGATTTCTTACCCACCATAGTTTTAACAACTAACTAAGTTAGATATTGCTACCTAAATTAAATAATTTCTGATATATATTACATATGAATATGACAAGTAATGTGTTAGAAACCGAACTTTAGTGGTCGATAAAGTATAATTATACTTAGGAATTAATGATAATTTTTTTCAATTATCTATTCTTATGGGTTTACTAATGTATACAGTTCATGTATTTGGCATATCGGTCTGTTAGCTAGCGAATTAAAATGAGTATCACAATAATAGCAGTAAGATCTAAATCTTTCTCATCAATCCTATTTTACCTCCTCTGACAATGGTAGTAAAATAAACTTTATCATGGGATCCCTCTAGCTAGTGTGCCAGCAGGTATATCAATTGCAAGAGCATATGCGTTTATAATTTCTTTATGACCTGGTGGTTCGGTTCCAAAAACTAACTAAGATAACTGAAATCTGTCTATACTATTTTGTCTGTCTATACTATTTTGTTAGCACAGGAATAATTAGTCTTATTCTCTATTTATGCATAATTATACACGATAATAATGAGATCTACTCAACTTCTTAAGCTAAAGTCTCAATTAACTGCTATTAGATCTTTCTCATGATGATCAAGTAACTTTTGCTTCTGCACATCTGTAAGTCTATCGAAATCTTGCTTATGAAAAGCACAAAATCTTTTCATGTTTACATCAAATTTAGAGGGCATCGACAATTCATGCTTGACAAGTTCTTCTAATTGGCTATAATGATAAAACGCCCCAGCATCGGCAAGTACAGAGATTCCGTTCTTACCTAAACTTTCAGCTTGCTTTAGTAAGTTTTTAACATATGAAGCATGATCGAAATCAAAAAAACCTTTCACAGAATCAATTATTATAAGAGAACCTTCCCTCTCATATTTTTCTAAATCGCTATAGATCTCATCATTCGGCGATAAAAAATTCCTAAGATTGTCAGCAGTTTCATAATATGAAAGGATTAAAACAATCTCCTTATTATCCTCAATTTGGGATTTGATATAGCCTGAATAAATCTCTCTTAGTGTCATTATATCAGGATAGACAATGATATAGTGAGCACCATATTCTGCATCTGTTAATTGTTCTAGAATATTCTCAGTATTACCATATATCACATTTTTGAGCATTCAGAGACAACCAAATGATGCATCTACTAACATTTTAATCTATACAAACTTTATTTTAGAATATGATTTCAAAGCAGATGTCAGTGCACAAAGAGCGTAGTTATATTCATATCATAGTTGGGAGAGTCATCGAATTGTCATGAGGTTAAAATATTTAACTATGAAAGGGTTGAGCAGAAATTCTGAAGATAAATTATATAAATATATTTATTCTATAATATATCAAAAACAATTTTATTACTTTTGGCATCAACACCAAGACTTCATTATCTCTTCAATGACAATGACCGCCTGATTTTTCATTGTAGAGATTTTAACATTAAACAGGCTGTGGGAATGATATATATTCTGTTAGAATCAGTTTATAATCAACTCTAAATGTCATCATATTTTCAAAAGGGGTTGTGATGATATGGAGCGAACTATTGATTATCTACTTCTCTCTTTTGTTAGAATTACCAAGCCTTCGACCTCATTAGGATTTAAGTATACTTCTCCTTTTAATGATTCTTTGATACCTACAATAGGTTCTTTACATTCAGGACAAATTTGATAATAAACAAATACGCCATTGTTCCTTCCGTTCTTGCCAATAAAGACATTAGTCATCTGAGGATGGAAATTAATTTGGCAAGTAGGACATAACATATGTTTGACTCTTGTTATTGTAATTCTATGCTTTTAATATCTTTTTCTTTCCTACAGAAATCATAAATAGATAATCGTACTTTGGAAAATGCTTGGATTGATTTGTATCGGCACAAGGTCGAAACAAGAAATGGAAACATAATTACATACGTAGTATATGTCTTCAGATGTTGCACTTATCCGTATCTTCTCATATATGTTCTGTGATTATCAAGCTCTATTGTATTGGTATAAACAAATGTTATGCCATCTTCATAATTAGGACTTAGCTTATAATTGGCTATTTATATAGAATAGATGTACTGAAGAGAGAACATAACGATAAAGTTATAATAATTAGGAATATCAATAAATCCGATATTCCTAAAATTATAAACCTGCAAAAGCAATCGTTTCCAGATATGGCGAAATATGGTATGATATGGCCATCATCTTATCTTGAAAACCATATCGATATATTCCCAGAAGGGCAATTTTGTGCTGAGGCAATAGAGAAGTATCATGGCGATATACCTAAGAAGAAGATGATCGTTGGCTCTGCTAGCAGTCTAATAGTTACACTAAAACCACCGTATGCTGAGCATACATGGTATGAGATTACAGGTCAAGGGTTGTTTATGAACCATGATATCAATGGAGATACCTTATATGGAGCAGATATTTCTACTCATCCACAATTTCAACGCCAAGGGATAGCTTCAATGCTTTACAATGCAAGAAAAGATTTGGCTATAAAATTGAATCTGCGTAGAATAATAGCCGGAGGTAGATTATACTGCTACTACAAATATGCTGATAAGATATCGCCTATAGAATATGTTAACAAAGCAATTGAAGGAGAAATAAAGGATCCTGTTCTATTGTTTCAGTTAAAAAATGGATTTAGATTTATCAAAATCTTACCTAATTATCTTTATGATAAGAGGTCATTAAATTATGCG
>DATFPS010000121.1:0-12111 GCA_035264705.1 Nitrososphaeraceae archaeon
GCAATGTAGATTTCTGTATAGTTGTGGTTTTTACCTTGGATATCAAACAGGCAAGAGGATTAACATCAATACCTATTGCATTTCTGCCTAAGACTTTTGATTCAACTAAAGTTGTTCCGCTACCCATAAAATTATCTAATATAAGGTCATTTTTTTTAGAAAACTTTGATACAAGTCGAGATGGAATCTGAGGTATGTATTTAGATGAATATCGATGGTATCCATGTGTATAATATTTGGTATCTGCGTCTTCTAATTCCCAATCCAAAGCATAGAGATTTTTGATTTTTGCTAACTCAGTTTGTGACAGGTTTTCTGACTTTAATTTCATATTTTACACCTGAATTAAGTGTTGTATTATTCCATCCTACATTATTTTTAATCAACTCCATGTACTCTGCATTAACCTCGTATATCATAGAATTTCGTTTTAAATCCCTTGCCACTTTCATAGTTGTTCCACTACCACCAAACGGATCAAGAACTACATCTCCTTGAACTGTGTATAATTTTATCAATCTCTCTGGCAACATTTCAGGAAATGGTGCTGGATGTCCTTTAGTATATGATACTCCCATATCCCAGACACTCCATGATACTTGTTTAATAAATTCCTCAGATAATCGGTTTTCCGGCTCAAGGTTTATTTGCATTTGACCTTCATTTTGAAATATCAGAATGTATTCATGCATTATATTTAGATTAAAAAAACAAGGATATGGCTCACCCTTTAGAAATTTGGTTACTCCACGCTGCCACAGTCCCTGTGTACCTTTTGGTTTTATCCAAATAATCTCTTTCTTAAACGTAAAACTAAGATCTTCCATCATCTTTACTATGTCTGCATTAATGGGTTTCATTCCAATATTTGATACAGCAGTCCCAATGTTGATTGCAACAAACCTTCCAGGCGCCATTACTCTTTTTACTTCTTTAAGGACTCTCTGAATTTCATACAAATATTTTGCATATGCTTGATTAGGGCCTAATCCAGTTTCTCCATATTTTTTAAGGTTCCAATAAGGTGGAGAAGTAACAACGAAATGAATAGAACCAGAATCAATTTCTGGCATGAATGCAGAATCACCTATAATTAAAGTATGACTAGTCATTATGCAATTAGGTACCGATCTAACTATTAAAGTTCAAAAGTAAAGTTCATCAGTATTGTTGTCTATTTGTCTCTTTAATTTCTTTCTTATAGTATCAACCAATAAGTTAAGATAAATTTTAAATGAAATATGTCATACAGTAGCAATGCGTCATAGTTACATAGTTAAACTATGTTGCATTCAGATGGTCACATATTGCTACTATTTGTGACAAGATTTCAATTCCCCCAAGTAACCAAGTGACATTTTGTGCTAAGAGAACTTTATGGCTCTCATTGCAGTATCTCCTCGTATAATCAAACTGAATCTGTCATCATGCTGATGACAATTATATTATTTGTTATTAATAAAAGAAGAAGGAATGGGCATTAACATGTTACTAGCTCTACCTATAAAGATAGGATTGATAAATCTTTCTTTGTATCCGAGATATTTTGTGCAGATATATGGGTAACAAAAATGAAGCTAGATCACTTAGCTTGTTAAAGCAACAACAACAACAACAACAATCACCGCAATTGATAATATTAAGAGTTTTTATTTATTGCATGATCTTCAATATCTAGCAATCACTATACTACTGTTTATATCTGCTGATTAATTGTATGGTTTTAGGCTGCATAATATGAGTCAATTTTGTATCACATTCAAAAAAAACACACGCACTATAGACCATGTCCGTAAATGAAAAAGCAAAATATTAAAATTCTTAGGACCCTTCTATATGTGGCAACATCATCCCCAGAATCGGACTTTAAATAATTGACATAATTAATAACTAAGAATTGAACTTTGTGTTACTATATTTGCGATCATCTCCATTATATAGATAGAGGATATAGATAGAGGTGTACGCTTGAATATGGCCTGGATTTATCAATAAAGGTACATGTCATGCTTTCTTCATTGTAACCTCTTGGGGATTTGGGGAAGAGTAGAGGAATAGGAGGAAGTGCTTCTTTTCCATATAATTAATACAAGCACAACAGATACTAATGAAAACAAGGCAGCCGTAAGGAATATTAGATTATAGGATTGTGGAGAAGGAAAGGAAGAACCATTAAGAAACACTTGATTTGTTTGCATATATATTCCTGCAATAGCCGGCCCTACTGCTCCTCCAATAAGGTTAAGAAGTACGGTCATTCCAAGAGATATTCCGCTGAATTGTCTTGGTGTAGATTCTAAGATAATATTAAACCCTCCAACCTGAGTCAATGATAACCCTGTAGATATTATAGCCAGTGTTCCTGCCACCATAGACTCTGTCGAATGGAAAAGAAATATACTAAAGAACCCTATTGTGCTAATTATGACTCCTATAAGTGTGGGTTTGATGTTTCCTAACCTAGATATTATAAAGCCAGAAGAAGGAGCAAATAAAAGAAATACAATCATGAATGGAAGCTGAATATTTGCAGTAGTTAGTGCGTCTCCTTCTAATCCACCTACTGGAGCAGGACTTGTTACTAAAATAGGTATTGTTTGATAAATCATGAACATTGCAAGAAAACTAATCAGTAAGAGAATATTGGCAGGAAGAATGATTTTATTGCTAAGCAATTTAAAATCAATTAAGGGTGATTCTGTTCTTTTTTCTATAATTATAAATAATATCAATGAAATGATTCCTGTAATGACAAAACCTATAATGATCTGCATTGGAGTAGTGATGCTGTCTTCTCCTACTCTGCCATCACTGCTACTACTTCCTGTTCCTAAATAAGAGAAAATAATTAGAAATGAGATTACTATAATGGCTAAAGTTATTGCACCTTTTATGTCAATATATTTAGTGCTGTCGGTAACAACCTCCAAATCATTGTTGTGATTACTATTGACATTAGTACCCTGGTTTTGTTCAGACAGAGGAGCACTGCTACTACTTTTTTCTGAAGGAGAAGATTGTATTAAATAGTGCTGATTAGTATTATGGTCGTAAATGAACTTTTTAATTATAACCCATAGTAGAATAGCAATAGGTATTATTGAAAAAAAAGTATTACGCCACCCAAAATATTGAATTATACTTCCTCCTATTGCTAAGCCTACTACAGAGCCAGCTGCGAACATAGCGCTAAATGTTCCAACACCTATTGCAAGTTTTTCTGACGGAAATTGATCTCTCACAATACTGAAAGATATAGGAAACATGGAAATACCAATGCCTTGAATTACTCTTGAAATAATGAGAATTGTTATGTTAGAAGATAATCCTCCAAGAGAAATTCCTATGATATAAATTATCATTATTATCAACACCATTTTCTTTCTTCCATAGATATCCGACAACTTACCAGCGATTGGAGTCATAACTGCACCAGCAATAAGATATGCAGTAAGTATCCATGAGGCAGTATTATAAGAGATGTTAAATTCTGTAATAATGTCAGGAATAGCAGGTAATAACATAGTTTCTCCATACATAGTAATTAAGATAGACGAACCCAAAATAGCCAAACTTATCCATGCAGAAGTAGAAATAGTGTTCTTGTTATCCAAAGTATTAGACGATGCAGGTCCTGGTAGTGGTTTGTTAGTATTATTTGTATTGGTAGTCTCTGTTTTTTTCTCTTCTACCATATATCTATATCAAATCCATGACAAAAAGCTTATTACAATAGAGCATTTCATATAAGTAATTTTCTGTCACCATTGGTTTTCCTCCTTGACTACCACTACTTTACAATAATTCTTCCAGTCATCCATGGATGGAAAATACATATGTAATCATAATTCCCTGTCTTTTCAAATGTTGCAGTAAATGTAGTTATAGGTGGAATTCCTGGTGGTATTTGTCCCGCTGGCAGAATCACACCTGAATTAACATACTTTTCAGTTCCATCTATTACATATAAAGCATTTGAATTCAAGTATGTAACATTATTAGTTGAATCAATTACAACTGGATAAAACCCTCTTGCATCTAAAGCAGCTATAACATTTGTTCTATTTGTACCATTACTATTAGGTATTACTACTGCTTCACTATTAGCGCCTGAAGGTAAGGGTATGAATTTTGTTGAGTCAGGGATAGCAAAGGGCGCAATTATATCTGTCATATATTTGCTATCCATTACAAAGGTGACTGTATGTGGTTCTGATACCTCTGTTGGATTATACCAAACTACACTTTCACCAGCATTAATTTGTACTTCCTTCGGTAAAAACCGACTAAATGAAATAGTAGTATTTCCTCCTCCGGCTTGTACTAGCTTGCTTACAGTTTCTTCTCTTGTTGCGTTTGTGGTATTGATATGTATAGTCATTGCAAATGCTGCTATTGCTGCTGTAACAATAACAACGAATGCCAATATTATCTTTGAATGCATGCTACATAGGTGACTACGATATATCTATTTTATAAGAATATGCAAGTAGGAAAATTATGTATAGGCAATTCAAACAGCACTTCATTCTTGTATAGATGATTATGAGTGGAAGATGGACCATAAGGAGTTTGGTGCTGGTGCAATAATAATAATAATAATAATGCTATACAATAATCATATTATAATCAAGAGACAAAGTCAACCCAAATTAGCATAAATATAGAGCCCTAATTAGTGAGTCTATACATTTGCATTTAGAAGGCGTTAACTGCTTAGAAACTATTAAGAGAGAAATTAAAAAATCAATTGCCAAATATCAGAAATAGCAGCAGAATTAAGAGTTAAAGGTTTATTGGTATCTCTAGTTTACGAAAATAAGTTTGATTCAATGCTAATTTTAGAATCGAATTTCATCCTATTTGATTGTATTATAGAAGAGATTATCAATTAATATATTTAAACAAACTCGATTTGAGTAATTCAGGCCTGTTCTAATTGAGTAAATGAACTATAATAAGTATGAATAAAATTCCTCAAGACTTTAGAGAATGCAGATTACATTGTATCGAAAACTGTATGTGAATTGCATCTTTAGTGATTTATGTATTATTTTGATAGTCTATTTAATGTCATTATTATAACTAAATATTCTATTGGTTACAAGATCTTCCAAAACATATAGGATTAGTAGAGAAAGGTTTAATTTTTTAAATTTTAAAGCTTAATAACAATTCTATTATTAATCATTTTTCTTTACTAATCTAGCTGCTATCTCAACATCATAGACGCTATTATATTGAATGTCTTCCCTAAGATTATTTTGAACAGCTTCCATAACATCGTTAATTCTGTTTCCCATGCTTGGAGATTTCCGATTTATATGATCTTTGATCTCTTCTTTTGTAGTTGGAAATTGTAAACCCTCAAGTAGGTTTGCCATTTTTGATGCTTTATTTCTATCAGTGGTCTCATTAACAGGCGGCTCTCCTCTAATATCGCCAACTCGTTCTACAGGTGCATCTACGCCTGACTGTCGATTATCTGTATAGTTACGATCATCGGATACATAAGACATTGATTTTATCATCTACCTCTATCCATACCGAGTGGTTATGATTTCTCATAAACATTTTAGTGAATCGTTCTATTCGATCCTCAGAATTAAACTCCGAGTTCAGGCATGCGCGGACGATATCATAAAACATTATAATGATATTACCCAAAAATAAATCGCATACTAAATATTAATCTCTCTAAAGAAGTAAGAAGATGAATTGCTTTTATTTTTCGACTTTCAATTTTGTTTTTTGTTTGTGCATTAGTAGTCTGAAAAGTTTGTTAAATTTTAGCACATATTTCTATTTCCTATGATACACTTTTGCACAATGGGTATAGCACTGTATTATTGACTATCTTATATTTCCTCATTTTATTTATTATTGTAATTGTAACATCTGATTAAAAGTAAGTTTAAAATTTTTGTTTGTCTTAGTTCATAGTTTCAATGCTTAGTTCATAGTTTCAATGGGCTGTGATTTAATATGTTGTGAAAGCAACAAGGCCGTTTGTTACTATTTAATTTTATTTTCTTTCTCACTTCTCATCACTCCAATTAATAAATCAGTCATAAGAGATTTTTTAATATCTATACTTAAACATCTATATATAGTTAGATAGACTATATGGTCGGCTTCTTTCTTATATTCATAAATAAATCACATAAATATCCCATAAGAGATGAAGTCAAATTAATACTGTAAATTAGGAATAAAAAAGATATGGTTGAGAATATTGCTAATGATGCTGGCGATGGTAGTATTAGTAGTAGTAGTTATCAACGTCAGACCGTATTAAATTTGTATAATTCTGGTATCTCAGCTGACATAATATCTTTACAGCTCGATATTGGTAAAGAGGAAGTAGACAAAATTATTGAAACCGCAAATACAGAAGAAGAGAGAAAAAAGATCTCTATCAGACAAGCATCAAATACTCCTTCATTGGGTTCATTTTATCTTGATGCGGTAGTTGACCTTAACTCTGCAATTAAGATGGCACAATCAAGAGTCTGGAAAGCATTAAAAGTAGCACCAGAATTTAATATCTCATTTAAAGAGACGCAAAACGTATTAGAAAAGTTTGCTAAATCTAAAGTAACGCTAGTAATTTTGCATATTGATCTTGTAGGTTCAACCAGGCTATCAATGACTCTTCCTGTAGATAGGCTTGCAACAATAATTCAAGCATTTACTCAAGAAATGTCTCTTATGATCGCAGCATATGGTGGATATGTATTAAAGTATGTCGGAGATGCAATTCTGGCATTTTTTGTTGCAGGCGATAACTATGATTTGTATTTACCGTGCATCAATGCAGTATACTGCGCAAGATCTATGATTAAAGTAATGCGGCAGGGTATAAATCCAATTCTGAATCAGTATGATTATCCTGAAATGAGTGTACGGGTTGGAATAGATGTCGGGGAGAATGTAATAGTCCAGTTTGGATGGGATGCGCTCAATTATGTGTCTGACAGTAAAGAAGGTAAAAATATTGAGAATCAAACACTAATAAAAAAACCTCATCTTGACATTTTGGGTTATACTATAAGCATTGCAACAAAAATGACTGCACTTGCACAACCCGATCAGATTGTGATAGGTCAATCAGTTTATGACTTTTTGGATGATTCTCAAAAGTCAAATTTCAGAGTGTTACCTGTTAACCCTGAAGTCTGGAATTATGTAAGTGAGAACACGGGAAATATTTATCGTCTGTATGGAAGTGTTGGATAATACAGAAAGTGTTGATAATAAATGTGTAAATCTCCTTCGTGTTGCATAAGGTAATCCCTTTTTTCTTTTAGCTCCTCTACAATGGATATATCTATCACAAAGTTATTATTTCTTATTCTAAATTTGGAATTTAAATTAAAGCGAAGTTAGCCCAGCCTGGTTAAGGTACGAGCTTCCCAAGCTCGGGATCGCGGGTTCAAATCCCGCACTTCGCATCTATTACAGCTGCTAATTCAATAAAAAAGATAATCAAATCTTTACATGATAGACAGATTTTATATGAAAATTGCTGATAAGTGTTTATATTTAGTATATACAATGCGACATGACAAATTATTGTATTTTTTTGATTAAAATTACTCGATCTGTTCTGATCAGACATATTATTTGTTAAATATATCTATTTAAACTGAGTATGTATACTACTAGTACAATTTGAGGTAGTCATGCTATGGAAGTTCTGCATAAAGTTCCATAAGAGATATTTATAGCTAATTGAAGCCCCAGGTGAGATTCGAACCCACGACCTAAGGTTTACGAAACCTTCGCTCTAACCAGGCTGAGCTACTAGGGCAAATCGATATATGAAAATTTCAATGCTCATTATTTAATTCTTCATATAATTTAAGAAACAAATTACCTAAATTCAGTCATTGTTAGCAGAGAGTAAATATTACGGATGTTTGGTTGGTTACCATTTATGAAAATATCAATATCTGGTATTAGAGGGATTTATGGCGTTGACCTTAGTTTACATGAAATTATCAGATTCACGAGATTGTTTGCTTCCACAATTAAGTTGGAAGGAAGAAAATGTGTTTTAGCACAAGATACTCGGCCTTCAAGTAGGATAATTAGTCAGACCGTTTCGGCAAGTTTGATGGAACAGGATATTGATGTATACAATTTTGATGTGGCACCAACACCCATAGTATTCAGGGAGGCAAGGAAATACGGTTCAGGTTTTGTTGTTACTGCGTCACATAACCCTTTTGAATGGAATGGATTAAAATTTATAATAAAAGGTAGAGGAATTTTTGAAGATGAACTGCATATAATGCTAAAGAAAACTGCACTATCATCAGAATCAGAATCAGAATCAGTTTCAGCAGCATCTGCTACTAGCAAACTTGGCAGGTCTTTTGATTGTGTTTCAGAATATGTAAATGAGATTGTTAACTTCGTAGAGGAATCAACGTATAATAGAACATTAAAGATCGGACTCGATCTCGGTGGAGGTGCCACATGCGGCTATGCCAATCACTTATTCAAAAAACTTGGCAGCAAATTTTATAGTATAAATGATGTTCATGGCATAACTTCAAGAGGACCTGATCCTACTGCAGATTATCTTAATGAATTGTGCATGTTGGTCATAGCAAATGGGCTTGACTTTGGATTTGCATTCGATTTAGACGGGGATAGACTTGTAGTAGTTAATAGAATGGGTGAAAAATTAAGCTCTGATGCCACACTTTTGATTTGTATTGCCAGTGCAATTAATTTAGGAATGAAAAAATTTGTTACGAGCATAGATACCAGTATAGCCGTAGAGAAATTCATAAAGGATCATGGCGGAAAGTTTGATTTTTCCAAGGTTGGGGAAGCAAATGTTGTTAACAAAATGATAGAAGTTAATGCTGAGGCTGGGGGAGAAGGAAGTAGCGCCGGCTTTATCATGCCTAAATTCAACATGTGTAGAGATGGATTTTTGGCAAGTGCCATCATCTCTTCCTTAGATAAGAAAGAAATAGATGAATATCTTGACTTCTCTTCTCAGTATGTTCAAATTAGATCAAAAATACCTGCAGACTCATCTTTGCACAGAAAAGTTATTGAGAAATTAACTGATTCATTTACGGCTGAATCATCCTCAGTTTTGATGATCGATGGCATTAAGGCTATAGTAGACGATGATTCTTGGATACTTGTAAGACCGTCAAATACAGAACATGCTATCAGAATATCAATAGAATCTAAAAAGTCAAATATACAATCTTTGTACAAGAAGACAAGAGAAAAAGTTCAATTTACATATGACCAAATTAAATGAAAAAGAGATTATCGATCTTTTTATATCTAAACTTAAACCGGATAATACAATAACTGAATTTGGAAAAGACGATGTAGCAATACTTTCTTTAAAAGATGCAAAGACAAAGAATAGTAAGCACAATATTTTTTGTCCTATAAATATTATATTGAAATGTGATATGCTTGTTGAGAATACTGATGTCCCAACAGGAATGAAGCCTTGGCAAATTGCTAGAAAAAGCATCGTCTCTTGCGTTAGTGACTTATCAGCAAAGGGCATTAAACCGCCATATCTATCCTTAATTTCTATCGGAATTCCAAGAAGATACTCTAAAAATGAAATTAAAGATCTCATAATTGGCTTTCAAACAGCATCTAGAGAATTTGGAATCAAAATTGTAGGCGGGGATACTAATGAATCTAATGAATTAATAATAGATTGTAATATGCTCGGATTTTCAGATATTAATGCTGCGGCCATAATTCCAAGAAGAAGTGGTGCAAAACCTGGAGACTTGGTCGTTGTTTCTGGAGAATTTGGCTATTCATCATCTGGATTGAAGATCCTTATAGAGGATGCAAAATCTCATGGGATTTTTAAAAAAAATGCTATCCTATCAGTAGTTAAACCAAAACCTCAACAGAAATTTGGAATTGCTCTTGCAAAATACTTTTCTTCTTCTATAGATTCCAGTGATGGTCTTGCTACGTCTCTTTATGAATTAGCACGTCAGAGTAAAGTTAACATTCTAATAGAGAACATACCATCGGCTAAAGGAGTTGTCGATTTTGCCAAAAATAATCATTTAGATGCAAAAGAACTTATATTTCATGGAGGAGAGGAATATGAAATAGTTGCAACCATACCAAAATCCAAATTGAATAGGATTAAAACTGTCGCTAGAAAATCAAAATTGAAATTGCTTGTGATAGGTAAAGTAGAAAAAGGAGATGGCAAGGTATTTCTGACAAATGGTAATGAGACTTGGAAAGAAGCATCACTTCTTGATGACCGTGGTTATGTTCATTTAATTGGAAAAAGTCAATAGGGCTTCGCCTTTGAATAATTCTCTACTTTAGCGTAGATGAAGTAGAGGCCAAGAATGTTAATTATCTATTCATAGATATTGTACTATTATTTCTTCAGTATTGTCGTTTCTGCGAACAAGGGAAAAGTTAGTATTATTATCTTGCTAATTAGATGCTAAACGAAAAAACCTGAATAAATATTATAAAATCCTTAGATAGCAAGACAAGGATATATATAAAATATGTCATTCTGGGATTAAACTTCGAAAAAACAAAATAAGAAGGACTGAATACTATTTTTATTATAATGTTAATAGAGTTATGTCAATTTGGAACCGACATTAACAATATCAAAAATTACATAGATATAAGGTAGACAGAAGAATATTCTATTGATTAGAAACTCCTTGTTTAGTATTGATATTATTTCCATTTTCTTTAATTGTCTTGTATATGTGCCATAGTTTCCAACTTTATTGAATATACCTCTGTATTCAATAATCCATATACCTTCTTTTCCTAAGGTGTCAAGTTAAGGTCTGACAGTATATCCCCAGTTTCTCCAAGCTCTGGTGTCTCATTTGTAGTGTTCGTGTTGTTAACGTTGTTGCTCCCAGCTGTCATATTTGCGGTACCTGATGTCTCATTTGTAGTGTTCGTGTTGTTAACGTTGTTGCTCCCAGCTGTCATATTTGCGGTACCTGTAACATTACTATTACTCGTTTGTTTGCCTGTCATATCATTATCTTCACAGCCGTTTAATCTAATATCTCCTTCAGTGGTATTAAAATCCAAGACTTTATCATTTCCTTGATTACAGACAAAGATATCTTGGCCTTCTCTACCAGTAAGAGTATCAGAGTTTGGACCACCAATAAGAGTATCGTTTCCAACTCCACCATTTAGAATGTTGCGGCCTAGACCGCCAATTAGATAATCATCTCCCTCAGAACCATTAATATTGTCATTTCCTGTATTACCTTCAATTACATCGTTTCCAACTCCACCAATAAGAGTATCGGCGCCTGGGCCACCGATTAGATAATCATCTCCTTCAGAACCATTAATATTGTCATTTCCTCTTTGTCCGTCAATTACATCGTTTCCGGCTAGACCTACTAAAACATCATCTTCAGCTGAACCTTTTATATTACCACCCTTTGGAGGTGAAGTCTGTATGGAACTACCAGTTGTCGGTGTATTTGCAGGTTTGTCCTCAGTTATATCTCCTGGTTTAGTGTTGCTTCCTCCAAATAGCTTTTCGTGAAAAAAGGCTGATGCCGTTTGTATATATATAGTGGTAATAGTTGATAACAATGAAAGTGATATTACCAGTAATACTGATAAAATTATTTTCTTCTTATTCTCCATTGTGATACTTTAATCATGAAAAGATAAAGGCTTTTTAAATCTTCTTGCTTTGCATACATCTGTATACATATACAAAACTAAAAGAAAAATAATAATAAATAGAGATAGGATAACTTATTTTTCTTTCATATGCTCTAATAATAAGTACCATGTCGAACTAAATAATACTATATAATGCATTCTTAATTACTCATTTTCATCATTAATTACGCAGATCTAGATGCAATTATTGAAAAGAAAAGATGTAAGAAAAATAATCGATTTTTTGTGAGTGGTTATTTTGACAGCTTGATATCTCGAAGGTAAGGCTTATAATAACTAGGGCTCAAATTCAAATCGTATAATGAGTGAATTAGTAACAAAAAGTGGTAACCATCGAGTTAGAAAAATAAATGACTTTGAATTCACGATTGAAAAAGACACATCTAAAGGAATGAA
>DATFPS010000122.1:0-2372 GCA_035264705.1 Nitrososphaeraceae archaeon
AAGGTGCAACCATCATAAGACCCGCAAACGAGACAGAGGAAACATTTGAAGAAACAGAGCGAGGCAACGAGATATATACAGTCAACGGTAAAGCATTCGACTACATGCATACACCAATTGATATCAAGGCAGGACAGAAGTACCGCATTTACTTGATTAACATGCTAGAGTTTGACTTGATCAACAGTTTCCACTTGCATGGAAATATGTTTGACTACATAATAGCGGGCACATCGCTGAAGCCAGAATACAAGACTGACATACTAACGCTAGGACAAGGCGACCGCGGAATCATCGAATTCTCAATACCGTATCCAGGTAGATATATGTTCCATGCACATGTAACAGAATTCACAGATTTAGGATGGATGGGCTTGTTTAATGTAAAAGATAGTAAAACAAACAATGCATAAAAAGAAACATAAGATACTGAACCTAAATAAAATTACATGTATAACTATAATACGTCAAGAACCATTCAAAAATACTCTGGAGAGTATTTGTTGTCTCTGCTTATCCCTTCTTTTTTTAAACCACTCAGTTTTTCTCCCGTAAGTATGTATTTATATATATTATTTTTGAAATCTTATGATAAATAAATCTGCTATCTAAAATATCGTATTTATATTTTTGGTTAGTCAGTACTGGTATAGAATAATAAAAGATGTATAATATAATACATCTTCTTCATCCTATCGATTTCGAGTTTGCTGTCCCATATCTAAAATCGAAATACTAAAAATTAAGTATCCTTTAGGAAATACGTGATACTCTGGATTTAGTAATTTTGACAATTTGTGTAAAAGCGAATATAATATATTCTATTTTCTTGGTATATTAAGAAAGCTTTTATCTTTTACTATAGATTAATTCTGAATCCTCATGTATAATTTAGTAAAGACGTGGTTAATCTCCTTTTAATCCTGCACTCGTGGAGCAAGATAAAAATGAATTCTGCCAACATTTGTCACTCTGAATTCTAATCTCAATGGCATCTTGCTTGAATATTCGGCTGCTACCGAGCCTCCCGCAGCGCTTACTGCTTTAGTAATTTTCGACAGATAATCTAAACTATATGTAGCCTTACTATCCTCTTTAACGCTTAGCTCTTCTAATCCTTCGCTTCCTGATTCTAAAGTTATGTCTCCTTCTCCAGAATCTCCTCTTCCTGAGAATTCCACTTTTTTTGGTTCCGATTGAATAGAAATATATTCAGATACTACCTGAACGTCTGACAGAATTTTATCAAATGCTCCAGCAGTCATTACAACTTTAGAATTGAAATTTAGTTTAGGTAGCGGTGTAGAGCTTCCCGAAGTTTCAATTAATCTCATTTTGTATTCCTTTCTATAACTATTCGATATTTCGATATGTAGCATACTATCCTCTTCCACAGCAATTTTAATTGCGTCTTTTTTGTCAGCTCTTTTTATCAACTTTGAAAATTCATCAACTCGTACTCCAAATTTCACTGATGAATCGCAATCATACTCTTCAAATGCAGAGTTTGGCCAATGAATGTCTATAAGTGCAACATGGGATGGATCCATTCCTCTAAATGATATTCCTTCGACAGTAGCTTCAAAGGTTGCCTCATCGACCAGAGTGGAAATGGCAGATGTTACTGCCTTCCACTCATCAGGAGATTTTGTTTTAGCCTTAAATACCAAATTAGTCAATTAGTGGCTGTCATTTACAGTTTTAAACATTACTATATTAGGTTCTGTTAACTTATCAGGTCTTTTATAACGTGTTAACTAACGGGACATAAGGAGGTTCTATTCAAGTATCATAGTTACTATAAAATATTATTTACTATTTTTGAGAGCGTAACACGTGAATTCTAACGAGCATGACCCGAAGGTTAACACGTAGATGAATGACCTATATATTAACA
This sequence comes from Nitrososphaeraceae archaeon, assembly GCA_035264705.1. Lineage (GTDB taxonomy): Archaea > Thermoproteota > Nitrososphaeria > Nitrososphaerales > Nitrososphaeraceae > JAJNBK01. The sequence goes on from DATFPS010000122.1 coordinate 1,898, forward strand.
GAACCTTGATCTGCTAAACATAAAATCAAAGAGTAATTATAACGGCGAATAAAGCCATCACCCAGAACCTTCAATATAGCTAGAATTGTAGTAGACTTGGACAGAAAAATGCTGGATGTGGCAATATATGTAACTGGCATTATCAATAAATCTTTTGGACAGTAGCATATCAGAATATTTTGATTGTAATTGACTAGTGTACTATGATCAAGCACTTCCTACAGAAAATACATTCTAGACAGAGCAAGACAGCAACTAAAATATTTTTACTGCTAAATCATGAAGATCATCTCATTACTTTACTACCATTACAGGACAATGTGCATAAGTCACCACTCCAGAAGCAACACTTCCAAGTAGCATCTTTTTAAAACCTGATCTTCCTCGGGTACCTATTACAATCAAATCTATATTTTCACGTTCAGCATATTCAACTATCGCACCTACAACGGATCTATCAGTTGCAACAACTTCA
>DATFPS010000123.1:0-3774 GCA_035264705.1 Nitrososphaeraceae archaeon
GATAACTAAAAAAACAACCAGACCAATGAAATAATCGTGAGTTCTGTCAGTGAAATAATGTCGGAAAAAGAGGTTGTTACAATTGCCTCTGGATTAGGTAAAACGGCGCAGGATGTTGCAAATCTTATGACAAAGAAGAAAGTTGGTTCTGTAATTGTAGTGGATAAAAAAAGTCAACCTCTTGGAATTATTACCGAACGCGATTTGGTAAAGCGGGTATGCTTGAAGAATATTCCAGCAGGCAGAATTGAAGTAGAAGAAATTATGTCATCTCCACTCATAACAATAATGTCATACGATTCCGTAGACATGGCTTCAAGAATAATGACAAAGAACAAAATCAAGCGACTTGCAGTTTTAGAAGAAGATAATAGAATTACAGCTTTACTAAGTGTAACCGATATTACAAGGAATTTAGCAAAGATCTTGCTTGACGACTATAAACGCTATCGATCATTAAGTTTTGCAGTGGATTTATCCTGAATGTCATACAAGAGGTTAATTTAGAATAGGACGAGCACATATCTCTGTCCCAAATATAATATTTTACAGTTATTTACAGATAAATGTGTAGCGCAAATCTATCATTTTTGCGTAAAACGTATGGCCAACTATTGCCTTTGTATGAAGAACTGGTTTAATTTTAACCCTACTTAATTATAACGGAGATGCAGAGATAGCAATATGAATATCAAATCAGTATCAGACATCGATTTCCCAAAACGAAATGGATTGCTTCCTGTAGTAGTTCAAGATCAAAAGACAAAAGATATACTCATGCTTGCATACGCTAACGAAGAAGCGCTTAATAATACTATTAAAACAGGAAATGCATGGTTCTGGAGTACATCGCATAACAAGCTATGGATGAAAGGTGAAGAGTCCGGACACATCCAACCTGTTAAAAAAATACTTGTAGATTGCGACTCTGATGCTTTGCTTTACCTAGTAGAGTCGGAAAATCCTGCGTGCCATACGGGTAATCGAACCTGTTTTCATAATCTTCTAGAAAAACAAAAAAATTGAAGATATTTATGAATTTTTTATACCTTCTAATATAAGAATATATAAATCGTAAATATCATTAAAAATTTATTTTAATAATTATATTTTTTTTTGTTGAAAAAATATAGTAATACTAAAATTGCACTTAGAGAAACTTATCTATTACAATTCAAGAGAGAGGATAGTAAAAAAGTATGGGTAGTATACGATCACTAAAATGCAGAGAGTGCAGTAAAGAATATGCTCCGCAATTTAAGTATATATGTGAAGAATGTTTTGGTCCACTCGATGTGGTTTACAATTTTCCTTTAAATATAAACAGGAAGACTTTTTCGTTAAGGGATGTGAAAACATATTGGCGATATTTTGAACTCTTGCCTATTGCTGATAAAAGCAATATTGTGGACTTGAGTGCTGGTTTCACTCCTTTACAAAAAGCAGGCGGGCTTGCTAAACAAATAGGAGAACTAAAAAACTTATTTATCAAAAATGATTCTGTAAATCCGACATTTTCATTTAAGGATAGGCCGGCTGGCGTAGCTGTCTCGAGAGCCAAAGAGACCAAATTAAAAGCGGTAGGTTGTGCGTCTACAGGGAATCTAGCTTCTGCAACTGCAGCACATGCTGCAAAAGCAGAACTACCCTGTTATATTTTCTGCCCTTCAGACATTGAAAAGGTAAAGATAGCCCAAGCGCTATCATACGGTGCCGAATTTGTAGCAGTAGATGGAACGTATGATGATGCAAACAGAGTTGCATCTGTAATAGGCGACTCTAAAGGCATTGGTGTAGTTAATATCAATATGCGACCATATTATGTTGAAGGTTCAAAGACACTTGCCTATGAGGTAGCTGAGCAGTTAAATTGGGAGGTTCCTGACAATCTAATAATTCCGGTTGGAAGTGGAGCAATGTTAAATGCAATTTGCAAAGGATTTGAAGAGCTGCATGAGCTTGGTCTAGTTGATAGTCTAGAAAACCTAAAGATAACAGCTGCACAACCACATGGATGTGCTCCAGTAGTCGATGCATTTAAGAAAAAAATTGAAGTTGTTCCTGTAGAAAGACCTAAAACAATCGCAAAAAGTCTTGCAATAGGTGACCCTGGTGATGGACGATATGTCCTAAAAAGATTGAGCCAATATAATGGATTTGCAGAAGAAGCTACAGACGAAGAAATTGTCGATGGAATACTAATGCTGGCTAAAACAGAAGGCATATTTACTGAGCCTGCAGGTGGCGTATCTATAGCGGTACTTCGAAAGCTAGTTGAAGAAGATAAAATACACAAAGATGAAAAAGTAGTTTGCTATGTCACGGGTAACGGACTTAAGGCTACAGAGTCAATTATAGATGTACTTCCGAAATTCCATACTGTAAAACCAGACGTACAAATAGTTTCAGCAATGATTAGATGATCATGTGTAAAATGGTGATAACACAAGAAATGGCCAAAGTTGAATTTGTAATTCCATCGGTACTAAATAAAGGCTCAGGAGAGAAAAAAATTTCGTTAGAATCCAGCAATTTACAAGATGCATTTAACAAAGTTTCCGATCAGATGGGAGAGGATTTTAAACTTAAGGTGTTTGATCTTAATGGCAAACCCCGTGCTCTGATCAACATTTACATTAATGGCAAAAATATGCGCTTTAATACCGATGGTATGGCGATGTCACTTAACGATGGTGATTCTATATACATACTACCCGCAGTTGCTGGTGGAGCAGAGCTGACAAGCAATGATATGCAACGGTATTCAAGACAGATAATGCTTGAAGAAATTGGGTTTATTGGAATGGAAAAACTACGCAGTGCAAAAGTCTGCGTTGTTGGTGTTGGCGGGATTGGAAATCCTGTTGTTACTCAATTAACTGCCATGGGAATTAGTAAACTAAGAATAGTGGATAGGGATGTTATAGAAATTTCAAACTTGCACAGACAACACCTTTATACAGAAGATGATATTGGCAAAGTCAAGGTTGAAGCGGCAGCGCAACGATTGAAAAAAATGAATACTGCTGTTGAAATTGAAGCAGTTCCGATTTCTATTACTAAATATACAGCAGAGAGTATTGTAGAAGGATTTGATGTTGTTATAGATGCGCTTGACAGCATTGATGCGAGATATGCCCTAAATGATGCATGTATAAAACATAATATCCCTTTTATTTATGCAGGCGCCCTAGGGATGTTAGGTTCAGTATGTACTATATTGCCAAATAAATCTGCATGTCTACGTTGTATGTTTCCTGCATTAGTGGAGGATGATATGCCTACTTGTAGCACGGAGGGTGTACATCCGTCTATACTATATTTGGTAGGTGGTATTCAAGTCTCAGAGGCGGTCAAGATAATTACAGGCCAAAAGCCTGCGCTTGTAAATAATCTTCTCTATATAGACTTGAATGAACTTTCATTTGACAAGGTTCAAATGTTTAGACATGAAGAGTGTCATTCCTGTGGATCGAAAAAAAGGGTAGATACCGTAAAAGTTGTACAACAGCAACTGTTAATAGAAGAACTGTGCGGAAGAGATATGGGCAAGAGAACATACACGGTGACTCCGTCAGAGCTATCTTCACCAATTGATTTGATGAAAATAATCGAAAATGCAGAATTGCTAGGATACCAAGTTAAAACTAGAGGTAGCCTAGGAGTGACTGTGGAAAGTAACATTTCTAGTAAATTGTCTGTAAGTTTTCTTACAAGTGGTGCTGCAACAATAGTGGGTGCAAAAGACGAGGAAGATGCGCTATATATATATAG
>DATFPS010000124.1:0-5710 GCA_035264705.1 Nitrososphaeraceae archaeon
AATAGAAAGATGTAATACCAAATGGATGGGTAGTCTAGCCTGGTCAGGATACCTGTCTCACACACAGGTGGTCGAGAGTTCAAATCTCTCCCCATCCATCCATCAAAACTCCTATTATCAGAAAAAAAGTGCCATAGTGACTAGCTTAAAATTAACATTCCTATAAATACCGTAAGAGTAACGACAAGAAAGATTTTGGTAAGATTCATAGATTTCTCTAAGGCAATAGAATAATCCTTAAACTGATTTTTGCCCATAACTTTGATTGCTGATCTGCTCGAAAGTAATTCGTATGTTGATGGACTCGCATTTTCAAATGACTTTCTTGACAATTGAAGATAAATATTAGCAACTTGGTCTGGTTTACTGATATTGCCAAAAGTATAGTATCCTTGGCGATTCCTCTTTCCAGAAGTCGAATGTGTATCGGATGTACATATTTCAAGCATATTTATCGTATTATTATCTAAGCGAGAAATGATATAATCTCGAAGACCATTATCCATATTGTTAGAATCTGCCCAGCCGATAAAGTACGCTTTTTCTTCAACAAGCAGCAGTAGCGATGAAAGACCAGATTGTCCTAAATCCTGCATAGACTCGATATTATATGAAAGCTCTGCTGAGCTGGTAAAACCGATTTTAAATTCGTGTTGTCTCACTTGCTTTAGTTTGTTTAAACAATCTTTAGCAGCAGATATCATAATATCGCTATCCTGTCGATTTAATAACTCACCCATTGCATTATGAGTGTCTACAATGAGTATATTGTGAAATCCAATATCTGCTGAGTAATGTTCTAAGGCAGTGCGAACATGTTCAGGTACATCGTCCATTCCTATTGGAGCCATTGAGAGGAACACAACAACACTATGACCAAATGCAATTCCTGTCACCGTACATTTGCCCATTTTGATCTGAATTGGATTAGTACAAACAGTTCCTACTTCCGACTGTCTTGAGTCAGATAAGCTTTTAACGTATTTGTTAACTTCTTTTTTTGAAGGAATATTCAAAGAATGGTCAGATATACTATGCATAACCATGGCGTTTTTAGAAAATAACATATACAGAATGTAAGGCAGGTTACTTCCGCCTATAGGATGGAATGGTCCTGGGTGTATATCAGGTAGAATCATAAATATCTCATTTGAGTTGAGAGTTTTAAATTTTAGAATATATGTGCTTACAGTTTCAATGTGAGCTCTTGACTCTGTGATCTTCTCCATATTTTCTGCTTTGTTTTCAGTCCACGCAGCAAGAAATGCTTGCAAAACTCTGAAAGTGCTCTCAATTTTAGGTCTGCCAGCTCTATCGGCAGATATAGTCCATATAATTCCAAGTAACAAGAGAGAAGATCCGAAACCAAGAGCGATTGGTGTTGTTAAAGCCTCAAAATAAAAATTTAAAGGCAAAAAAGCAAATAAGAAAAGCAGTGGTGAAATGAACGATACCGTTATCGCCTTGCTGATAGTTGCACCAAAAACAGAAGTGAAAATTCCTGTACGTAACCCAATTGCTAAGAACATCCCTTCAACAATATAGTTTGTGGTAATCTCTTTTTTTAATAACAATATATCTGAAGCAATTCCAAGCAGTATTGTTAAAACCCATAGAAGATTTGCAAACGCAGAGACATGATATATCTTTGTGATCTTGTTGTTTGGAGTGCTCTGTAATAAAAAAAAATCAAGAAAATTTGCTCCTGTAGTTATCGCTAATCCTAACAGCATATGAGAAACAAAAATGAACCAATCCGTTTTAAGAAGATAGAAATGAGATATGATGATAATAATAGTAATACTTAGACTTGATATCAGAAAAGAGAATTTATGTGATGATGGGTTTAACCTTGTAAGAGACCATCTTCTATGAATATTTGATACACTATCAGAGTGAGGATCCAATATTAGTAGTGAATATTAGATTGGAAAGACAATCCTAATTAAAATAGATATTCCTATTATTGCTCCAGCAACACCTAATACGATTTCAGGCTTTATTTTTATTCCTTTGGTTTCATCTTCAAAGAACCTCAATAATCCTGCACTAGAAGCAGGCAAAGGGGCATTCTTCTTCTTAGTCATAACAAATCAGAAGGTTGTGATCAGGCTTTAAATAGATTGCGTTTTAGGTTTGATTCAATCATCTTTTTTATTCTGCTATTGAAATATCCGTATACACTTTCTGTTCAGGTTATTGGATAAAGGACTAAAATACAAGGACAGAAGAATGTTTAGTAGATGAAACCTCAGACAATGTATTTAGATTTATAGTCATATTAATTTTATATCCTTTAGTTGTTTGTTACGCAAACTTAAACATAAATTTCTTTAGCATCCTGTCATATTGGACGTAATAATACTTTGCCTCTATCACCTTTTTTAACACTTCTATATTAACATCAAGCTAATATTAAGTCCAATTAATGATGATGCTTGCCATATCTATGAAATTTGGTCCCCGTGTAGAGAATATAAAAATAAAGTAAATTGTTACTATCTTATACGACATTAATGCTATTTATTGGAGTTCTAATTTTAATCGTCTAGTATCTTTTCGCATCCGACATTTCGGCATGGAACTTGTTTTTCAATTGTCTAGTTTTTTCAATAATCGTAAGATATAATCCAAGTAGATCAGCCTTTTTTTTCTCTTCGCTAAGATCTTCATCATCAAGTATATTTATCAGTTTTACAATCCTATCGGTAACTTTAGCTTCTATAAATTCTAGTGGGCTACTCTTAGACTCTCCTTTACTTCCGAACATAGATCGCTGTTTTGAATCAATTGATGATGATACGTCTTTAGGCCTTTTCTGTTCATGCCCGCAGTTAATACACGTAATTACCTCCTTGAATTTGACTTGAACACCTCGACATTTTGGGCAGGCTTCATTTATTAGCGATGCGCCTCTTGTAAGTAATTCTGCTGCATTCTTTATTGCTGATGTTTCATATGATTTCATGTCATCTGTGGACATTTAGTTAGTATATTTAGAACCCCAATTCTATAATTCTTTTTGTCTTAATCGGGAAGGCTTAATAATAGGATCTGACAAATAGCGTTATACCATAAGATGGCGGTTATATGCAAAAAATGTGGTCTCCCAGATGATCTTTGCGCCTGCGGAGAACTCGAGAAGGAAGATACTAGAGTTGTCGTCCGCCTTGAAACAAGACGTTTTTCAAAGACAACTACTATGATAGAGGGCATCGACCCAAAATTAAGCGATATGCAACGTCTTGTTAAAGAATTAAAGAGTCGATTCGCGTGTGGAGGAACCGCAAAGGATGGTTTCATTATGTTGCAGGGAGATCATAGAGACGACGTTAAAGGGTATTTGGTTAAAATGGGATTCAATGAATCGGCTATAGAAGTTTTTTAATTCGCTTTCCTTCCATTAACAGGCTAAGGTGGTATTTGGAATTCTGTTGATAATAATAATACTTCCTTCTTTAATATATTGACTCATTCTATTATGTCATATTATCCACATCAATACGAATTTGATGTTCATAAAAGAAAGGCAATTAATACACGTATTACCTTATAATAGCTACTAGAATATCCTTGGGCTCAAATCATTTTTTAATCCTATACACATTATGACGGATCAAATTTCATTTAAACATTGACTAAAACATAAAAAAATAAGTAGTTTAAATATTTACCGGCTTTTATTTAAACTAAAGCATTTAAGAGGGTCATCTCAATTTTCGCTAATGCCTAAACCCGTCAGACGGCAAAAGAAGAAGCAGATTCCAAGGCTAAATAGAATTGTTAGGATAGTATCGACAATACAAAGAGGTATAAGAACAGGACATTCCAGCTATGTAGAGATGCATGAAGCAAATAGTATAGTTACTCGAAATATAAAATTAAGAATAAATTCCATGAAGCCATTCATTGATAAAGAGTTGCACGAAAAATTGATTTCTTTTTTACCAGCCATGTCAAATGGGTATGAATTTACATTGACTCCTAATGGAACTGTTAAGAATTTGGATCTTGATCATCTTCTATCACTTGATTCAGACATTACTATGCTTCTTCTATCACTTGAGTACATGGTAAAACACAGGGAGGATCATATACCAATAGACGAAACAATGAGTTTCTTCAAGGAACTGATAGATGAAAGGAGAAGATTACTAAATGATCTTAGAGCTTAAGATGCATCTTAAGACCTTTGTATCTATTTCTGATCGTTACCTCTGTTACACCTGCGGCCTCTGCAACGTCTTTTTGTGTTTTATTCTCTCCGTTCATCACACATGCAACATACAACGCAGCAGCTGCTAGACCCATTGGGTCCTTTCCAGCAGAAATTTTTCCTTCCTCTGCTTTCTTTAAGATCTCTAATGCTTTACGTTTCGTCTTTTCTGATAGTCCTGCTTTACTTGCAATTCTTGCAACACATTTTACTGGATCTACTACTGGCATTTTAAGATCAAGTTCTCTAATTAATAATCTATAACAACGCGCTACATCCTTTTTCTTAATGTTACTTGCATTAGCAATATCTTTCAAAGTTCGTGGTGTTTCTGTGTCTCGACATGCTGCATATAGGGCAGCAGCAACTAAAGCAGAAATAGAACGTCCTCTCACTAACCCTTTTTCAAGAGCCTTCCTGTAAACATATGCAGCTTTTTCAATTACTGCATCGCCAACTGCAAGTTTGTCTTTTAATCTGTCTAATTCACTAAATGCTTGTCGAAAATTGCGATCTACAGGCTCGTGAACTTGGCTGCGGCTATCCCAAGTTCTTAATCTTTCAATGGTACTTTTCATAGAAGCGGACAACGGTTTGCCTGAAGCATCTTTATCTACTGGGCCGATAATGGTGGCAAGTCCCATGTCGTGCATTGCTAGAGAAGTTGGAATTCCTGCGCGGCTTCTATCCTCATGTTCTTCCTTTGAAAATGCGCGCCATTCAGGACCTGTTTCTTCTATTCTTTCTGTTACAACAAATCCACAGTTTCCGCAAAACATCTCGCCGCTAGAATTGTCCGTTACCATTGGCCCCTTTCCGCAGCGCGGACATCTGTCACTAAACATAGATATATCTTTTACCAATTTTCTCACCATAAAATTAGCGGCGTTCCGCCAACTAGTATAAATATTTTATTCTATTATATATGTATTGTGGTGGTAAATTTTATTATAATATGACTGTAAAATAATTAGTTTACTGTTAAATATTAAATACCCTATATTAATAATATCTAAATATTCTTTATGAAATTGAAAAAAATGCAATTCACTTTGATGTTTCTAATATAATTATTTATTATCTCCTTGGATTTTTTAGCTTTCTGATTAATCAATTTCTACTATATTTTTGCTTTGATAACGCTGCTCTATCTGCCGTTAATAGATATCATATCAGAAGAACTACAGCATGGATAAATCATTACATTTTTCAATAGTTATCAATCTGAATTATAATATTGTACGCAATAATAACAATATATTGCTTTTTAAAACAACCGTATGTAAGTCAACAACATGCTGATTAGACTTAAGTCATTATTTCGCTTAACAAAATATTAATTAAAGGTTAGCAGTAGATAGAAACAATAATGCAAAATGTTCGACGGATATCTAGATGGCTAGTAGAAAATGATCCTACGTGGGAAAAATCAATAGATTCAAACCTTGCAAATCTGACATGGACAAAGAAAGGCACCAATGTTAAAGCAGTATG
>DATFPS010000125.1:0-5108 GCA_035264705.1 Nitrososphaeraceae archaeon
TGGACTACAAGTTCCTATTACGCTGGATATTTCTTATTTGGCAGGGCCAGACACTGCACATGTAAATGCTTCAGGAATTTCTGGTAACCAAAAAACAACCTATCTTTTATTTTTGTTACAATCAGCATACCAAAAATTAAAAAATGAAAATGTTGCTTTGATAATTTTTAATACAAAAGAAGGAGAATTGCTCCAAATAGATAAAAAACAAAAAAATGTCAAGGAGAGGACTGAAAAGCTATTTGATATATTGGATTTAGAAATACAGCCTTTTGATAATGTAAGATATTTTCTTCCAAGAGGAAAAGATGGAAAGCCAAACTCGGCTTATGTGCCTAATAACTATAAAACATATTCGTATGAGCTAGAGGATATTTATGACAGGTTAGATCTCTTACTTCCCGATGCATATAACCCTGAATACAACCTATCATCTATAATAGACTACATCTATGAATCATGGCCTATAAAAGATAATAATTCTGGAAGGAAAATAACAACATGGACTGATTTATTCGAATATGAAGAATATCCTCAAGAGATAGTTTCACACAAGTCCTCTTTACTTCACTTTCGAGGTTATCTTCAAAGATTCAGAAGATCTCCAATGTTTACTGATAAAAAGGTAACTAGTACATATCTTGGAAAAGAAATTAAGCAAATAAAATCGGGTGACGTGTTTGTTATAGATGTTGGAATGATATCTTCATTGGATGAACAATCATTTATTGTTGGAGATGTTATGAAAAGTATTGATGAGATGTATTCCTCAAGAGAGTATTTAGGAGATGATAGTAATGACGAGAAAAACAAGAAGGATGAAAGGCCAAAATATATTCTAATTTTTATCGACGAAATCAATAGATTCATACCCAAATCTGAGTATTTGGGAAGAATGAATGCTGTCTCAGAACAAATTATGAGGACCTTGATTGCAGGAATATCAAGAGGAACTATTCTATTTTCAGCACAACAATTCAAAAGTACAACAGATTATAGACTCCATGAAAATACAGGACTGCATATAACAGCTAAGTTAGGATTATCAGAATTATCCACAGATCCTTATTCTATGCTAGATGAAAGTACAAAAATGAATATTGCCAGACTAAATAAAGGTGAACTGGTCATGATTCATTCTGCATTTAGACATCCAATAAAAATTTCATTTCCTCGAGCTGCATTTATGAGACTTTGAATTGAATTGAAATACCACTACCATTCACACATTTGTAACTAAAAATTAAAAGTTTTAGATAATTGTTCTTTCTATTCTTTTATTACCATCAATTTGCTTTATGTTCTTTGGTGGTGGGTTGTTGTTGTTGTTATTATTAATTTAATGGCAAACTAAATGTAAATGAAAATTCAGCCTTTTTCTTATTATATTCCTTTTCTATTGGATTATGCTCAGTTAGATATATACTTACTACCAATCATTGAATCTATATACGACAGTAATTTACTTTAAAATCCAAAAATTGCTCACAAAATTCTTCTGGTTCTTCACCGATTGCTACAGTAATATCTCTTGTTTTGACTATTGAAACTTTCTAGGTTTGCATGCAAATACTTCATCTTCATTAGCATAATTGCCACTCTTAAAGTCAATTAGTTGGTCTCCATCTCAAGACTATGTGGATCTTTTAGTATAACTATCTTAAGCAGTAGATCTCAGAGCTCAGCGGTAGGGGTTCTGCTTAAACCTCCTGCAAGGAATTTGCCATTAGCAACTACTTTCATTGTCATCCTTGTAGAGAATATCCACTACGTTATCTAAAGAAATTTCAAAGATGCTTCACAACAGATAGAGTCGGCAAATATGCTTTAACGGCAGAGACCGGACAGATCTTTGTTTTATTATTGACCATTTTTGATCTATCAATAATTTCAATTGCGACTCCAAGCTCTGCAGTATTGAGAAATATATTTGCCACGACAACAACAAATATAATTGCGCTGCTTCAAATAATTCAACAAAAATAATTTTTGTCTTTTATTTAATAATTGCTAGCAAATAATGACATTTATATAAAGAAGAAAAACAGACAGATATATATCTAAGTTGTTTTTACCACTCTAATCGCATCTTTTAACATTTCTTCATAAATAGATATTGCAGCTAATGCACCACTTGCTGCAGCCAAGATTACATAATGTCTGTCTGTATCTATATCTCCAGCTGCATAAACATTAGGTATTGTTGTTTGCTGCATGGCGTTTATCTTAACATATCCTTCATCAAGTTCACAACCTATTTGTTTTGCAAGATGATTTTGAATGCTATATCCAAGATGATAAAATACGACCTCTGTATCATAAAATCTACCACTTTTACAAACAACTCCTTCAGGAAACCCCCTTTGATTCCCAGTTATTTCTATTACTCCATCATTTTCAACTATATCTATACCCAAGGTCTTGGCTTCAGTTCTTTCGTTATCTGCTAATTGATATCGGTCATCTTGTATGAACAATGTGATGTCTTTGGTCCATCCCAAGAATTCTTTTGCATAGCGTAGGGCGTTATTCTCCTTAGATGTAATTATGGCTAGTTTTTTGTTGGTACTTTGAAAACCATCACAATGAGGACAATGCCATACTCCATTTCCGTCAAACTTTTCAAAATTCTTTACATCAGGCTTTACATCTCGGATTCCTGTTGCAATTATTATATATTTTGCTTTTACTGACTTTCTTCCATCTTTTGTCATCAGCAGAAAGAATTGCTCATCTCTTTCAATCTTATCAACTTTTTCTTTGATTACCTTAATTGAATCATATTGCAGTACATCTCCCCAAGCTTTTTGAATGAATTGTTTTGGTGGGACATTTTCAAAACCTAGATAGCCATGGACATGGTTACTCATTGAGTTTCTTGTGTCGCCACCATTGAAAATTACGGTGGGACGAAGATATCTTCCAAGGAGCAATGCAGCAGACAATCCAGCAAATCCTCCTCCTATGATAGCTACATCAAAGATCTCATCATATTCATCTACATTGTGAGTTCTCATATCATCTATGATATTGTTATTATTATCATGCTGGTCAGTTTTTACTATATTATTATTATCTAGTGATCTAGTAATTCCTAAACACCTTTTCTTCCATATTATTTCTTATGCATAAGTATGCAATATACCATTTAATAGATATGACAAATAATTTGAGATTATATGATTTCTCTTCATTTAGGATAAAGGGGAGCATTTATTGGAAATTCTAATACCCTAAGATAGAATTAATCAGAGGATAATACTCATTGAAATATTACAAAGTCTCTTTTTGCTATCCGCAAAAAATTAATTAAATGTATTTTAACTTAACCATTAAGACAAATATTAACTTATTTCTTTGACATGACACAATTATATATATATATATATTATTTTCTTTTAAAAATAGTTTGTATCAATTTGTTGCAATTAGAGTGTGTGGTATAGTATATCTCATTTTGCTTTATTTCATATTATCTAATATGTCGTCTTCTATTCGACAAAAATTATAGATAATTGAGAGACCATTCTTACTTTCCAAAAAGTAGGCGCACATATTAAACTATAAACATAATTTTTTGCTACACTCTAGTTTGAGAATGTCTTGGTAACCATCATAACAGAGAAGGAAACCGTGAAATACATTATATTATTATTACATTCAGATCTATTTACAAGTAAAATCTTTCATCTATAATGATTAAAAAATATGATAAAAATAAAAAAGGTGACTGTATTCTTGCTGTCTAATAGCGTCTTTGTCTTCCTTCTGTTTCTACCGAGAAGCCACTTACAGTATTACCTGATCTGTCAGCATCTCTTGCTGTGTGCTCTAATGTCTTTGCAGCATTAACACCTAATCTTGAAAATTCCTTTGCGTTGTCTTTTGCATTCTGCATAGATGTCTTGAAAGCTTCCATGTTTGCAAATATTGTATTATTCACTAGTCTGGTTGCTGCAATAGTGTTATCAGCAAAACTGCTAACCATCCTTGCATATGTTTCGGTTATAGTTCTCGGTGAAAGGTAATTTGACCAAAATGCTCTGTTTGCATTCTCAATTTGAGGAACCCATACTGATTGGAGTGAGTTGATGATTTCTTTTTGTGAATCTACATAGGTGTCTGCAATTTCTCTTGTTGCTTGAATAGTCTGCTCTTGATAATCATTGACAGCTTGAGTGTATCGTGGAATTTGACTTCTTGCTTCATCTGTTGTCTTTCTAATATTATCTTTGGTCTCATCTAGTGCTCTGCTGACTGCTTGTTGTTGGTGCTCTCTTGATTGTGATTGTGATTGTGATGGTGATGTTGATGTTGTTATTGTTGTTTCATCTTTTCGTTCTTCTTTTCTTGTTGACACAATATATTTGGAACATAACGGATATAAAATGGTTTCTAATGGCATTACATACCACCAGAAACCATAAAGACTAGAAAAAGATCTTAGACGTCCTACTTTCTTCATCCAGTCATGAAAGTACAGGCCAACCCATTGTCTGAAACTCCTTAGAGTCAACAATGGTTTAATGCAGGACGAGATCTCTCTTGTAATACTGGGAATTTCCACTTCCGCAGCTGTGCAGAAAAACAGCCTATAACCAGATGACTTGTTAATCTTGTAAGCTTTGTATAATAAAAACTTTTATGTAAGTATGATCAATTTTGCTTTTTAATGATTATTATGCTATACTCTGATAGGCACAATTTACTTTTTATATATATAGAAAATGAATCTATCACAAATGATCTGTGGCATCATGAAAAATTTATTTTATTCTTATAATTATTATTACATTTTCGTTAATATTCGTTTTCAGTCAAATATCTATGAAACCTTTAGTTTGGAAATATTACAATTGAATCTCACGATTTAACTAAACTCCCTTTGTGGCACATCTCATCTCAGTTCGAGAGGGATGAATATCACCCAGACTGTAGAAGACAATCAACCATTGGAGATCAAATCTCTATGCCATATACAACTGGTAATGTCAAAGACGATTAAATATTAACACTTTCAAACTTTTATAGGGAGACATTTCTAATATTTTCATCAATAGACGCAAATTTTCAATCAATTATAATAGTAAATATTAGATTTAATGGAT
>DATFPS010000126.1:0-10353 GCA_035264705.1 Nitrososphaeraceae archaeon
ATATATAATTTAATATTATTGATTATATACATGATATAATTAGGCTTTAACAAAAAATGACAAAAGAATAGTTCTGATACGTTCGCTAAGCGTTAATATGCGCTCATATTCATAAAACAACTATTCCATGTTCAATCCCTATTTCTCCTTATTGCTGCTCATCTAAGTTCTCAAAGAATAACTACCATTTTCCAACGGAATATTATGTGTTTACCTTGCTAACTTAACCAAGCTGATGGATATATGCAAATTAGATGTCCTTTTAAAAGAATCCTAACAAACGATATCATATAAATATAATAAGATATATCTTATGGTCTGCTGCTAACATTAAAAGCAGAATATTCTTTATCCAAGTCCGTTCTTGCAATTACACAATAAAATGGTTTCAAATATCGATATTCTATAATGAATCAACTAGTAAATTGCTGATTATTTTTTCAATGCTAACATTTATGCATCATATCAGTAGATCTGAGTCACATTACATTTACAAATATCATGAGTTAGTATATTCCTAAATGACCTTATATTAATAATAATTACCTTCCATTAAAAAAGCCATATTTATTATTCATCAAGAATTCATTTAATCCATATTAACATACTATATAATGTGCAAATTTATCACGATTGTGTAGACGAGAAATCATTGAATTGGATTCATTGTCAATTGTCTAAAATTATTGCTTACTTAAAAAAGGCCTACGTGTAGTCATTTTCCTTCGATTTTTATATCAGTATAGAATTGAAGACATATCGTTTAAAGAAAATATTTATACGTAAAGACTAAATATGCTATTATGGGCAAAAGATCTTCATCATATGATACACCTTCATATGGAATGGAAGCTATCATAAGCACAATAGATGATGAAAAAAAACTACTTGAGGCATTCAGGACAGAATGTGAGAACCAGCGTAAGAATCTTAATTATTTGAATGAGCAGGCTGGTAAATTAGGAAATACAAGCAAGAGAAAGAACAGAAATATTATAAAGTTACCAGCAACTAGTAACATATCCATGGATTGATTTCTTTAACGATACTATGTTAAGTAAAATAACAGTATGCTGTCCTCATTTTTAATTTTCAAATAGATGCTATGAATGTCTTATATTGATATACATTAATGGTACCACACAGGTATACTGAATTTTTTTGATTATAAAGAGCTGACTTTCGTTTTGAGTAGAAAGAGTTACTAACGTAAATCAATTAATTTTTGCCTAAAATCTTCTCTCCCACCTATCTCTAACCATGATGTTTTGTCAATGTCTACCTGATGTAGGCATAAATGACAAAACTGTAAGAATGATAACTCTAAGATATTTGTCCTCGTGATGAGGAAACTGTAAAGAAAATTCAAAATAACAGTGATACATTGTTGAAATAACCTATGAGTATTTCTTCTACCGCATTACTAAAACCACGAAAAACACAATACTGCAGATAATCTCCGTAGTAAGAAAGATGTCTTTTATTTTTTTAAAGTATCCTTTGGGTTTTACTGTCCTTTCTTGTGCTGATCTAATCCATTTCTGTTCTCGTATAGTGACTAAAGCATATAACTTCACAAATGCTAGTAAAAAATTTACTGCGACGTATACTGGAAGCAAGAGTATATCTTTTGGATGTCGTCTCAAATGCGGTATTATTTTTATTCCTCTGCCACAAATCCACAATGCCAAAATAGACAATGCAAGAACCCAATCATTAAAATACACTGAAATTGAAAAGAATATAGGGCCAAAGAATAGTGTAAAGATTGTGATGAATCTGTCTATCATATAAAAAGCAAGATACGGATTCTTCCATGCCCAGCCATCCCATAAGCTGATAATATCAGAATTGTGACTATTTCTCGTCCAGCGAAGTCTCTGATTCCAAAAGGTCTTAAAGTCCGAAGCTGCTGAGGAGAATACTGCTGCATTGCTTTGATAGTATGTTTTCCAGCCGTCACTCTGAACTAATCTTGTAAGGCATTTATCTTCTCCGGATTCCTTCTTCCTTCCAAAAACTATCTCATTTAGAAACTCATTTAATTTGGGCAAGATTATATGCCGCCTATATAAGGAGGTTCTTCCTGAAAGACATGTCAATGCTTTTGCCATTGCTGTTTGGGAAGGCAAATCGTAATAATTTCTCATATCCCAAAAGATATCTGTCATCTTTTCCCATAGAGAATGACGCTCTATAGGATGCTGTCGTGTGGTTACTCCTCCTATTATAGGATTTTGAAAAGGTGCAAGCAATTTATCTCTGATATTATGGTCCCATATTGTATCAGAATCTACTAGCGCCACAATGTCACATTTTGATGCTAAAATCCCATCTGCTAATGCTGGTCTTTTGCCAGCTTTAGAAGTAACGATAAGTTTTGCCCAAGGTTTGTTTTTAGCAAACTCCTGAAATATTCGGATACAATCCATATCTTTCTGATCAATTACTGCAATCAATTCATCTGGGTTATTTGATTGCCATGAATCCACTGCTACTCTGAAAACGCTTGGATTTTCATTATAGACTGGTGTTATTATACCCATGGTATATTTTTCTATTTCCTTTCCTGGATTTATTGGCCTATAATATATAGAACCTAATTTCTTAAATAACCATATGCTCCATCTCCAAATACCGAATATTCCTAAGGGTATATAGAGCGAAAAGTTTTGAATAGCTCTAAGAATGGAACTACCTATTTGATCTGTGAATGTTGCAGTAAAGCTTAAAATGGCAGTTCCAAATCCGTAAGAAACAAACCAATAGGGAAGAGATACAGATAAGGAAATAACAGATAGTAGGATTAATAGTAAAACAATTGATGGAAGAAGTATTAGTGTCGATGTACTTGTCCCCAGATTCATTAACTAAACTTTCATCTTTTCCTCTTTATATATCCAGTGACAAATAAAAGAATTCTAATATATAATAGATTTATCGACTGTAAGAATCTTTTTCTAAATAATTATCAATCTCGTAACTCATATTTTATTCTATTGCATTACGTGGAAATATTATAAATAACAAGATATAGCAGTATATATATATCATTCCTACACCTCATAGGAAGGTCTATAAACGGAAAATGATCGAAAATTTAGTGTTGAAAAAGATTGGAATTATTGGTTCAGGTGTTGTTGGAGGCTCAACTGGTAAGGGCTTTCACAGACTTGGTCATGATGTATTATTCTACGATATATATAGACAAAGACTGCTTGACTTAAGGGAAAAGGGCTATCAAGTTGCATCAAGCGTCCAGGATATCATAGATAAAACAGACGTTTCATTTGTTTGCGTAAATACTCCTAATAATAGTAAAGGAGAGCAAGATTTATCACAGCTTATGTCTGTCCTTTATGACATAGCAAACGTTCTTCGTAATATGAATAGACAAGAAGAAGAAGAACAACATCACCCTCATCTTATTGTTTTCAGAAGTACAATGCTTCCTGGAACCATGAGAAATGTAGTCATGAGGTATTTACAAAGCAATTGTCCATCATCGAAGATTGGAAAAGATTATGATATATGTTACAATCCAGAATTCTTGAGGCAGAATACTGCTCTTGATGATTTCTTTAGGCCAGACAGAGTAGTGATAGGTGAAGACAGGAGAGGAGCCGCGCAACCTCTCAAAGAGATCTACCAGCAACAATTAACTGACAATATTATTGTAACTTCCTTCGAAGCTGCTGAAATGATAAAATATACATCCAATTGCTTCCTTTCACTCAAAATATCCTTTTTTAACGAAATAGGACTTGTATGTAAGCAACTTGGAATTGATGAAAAAGCTGTTAGTTTAGGTGTTTCCATGGATAAGAGAATAGGAAATTATGGAACGCAATTTGGGAAACCATTTGAGGGAGCATGTTTACCAAAAGACACTCAGGCATTAGCTGGTTTTATTGGAAATTTACAAATGAATCCAGATTTGTTGAAAGTAGCCCTTGATATCAACCGAAAGATGGAGGAATTAGTCACCGCAGATTCACCTTCCCTAAGAAAATAAGAGCATTTGTTTTTTATACGCTCAACCTTTAATCTTTATTTTTAACCTTTCATGAATCTATTTGAAGGTTTTGGGATCTTATTTCGCTCTTGCGCTTTTTAATAATAACAAATAGAACCACTAGCCCTGCTACGATAATTGCAAGAAACAGTATTGCCGATAAGGCTGGTTTATTATTGACCTGAGCTTCAAATTCCGTTAGAGTATAGTGTCCATTGTCATAAATGAATGTGATATAACCCGATGAATTAGAAGTATAGGCGTTCCAAAATGAACTATTTACGTTGATAGCAATTTGTGTGTAGGGCTTGAATCCACCTAGCATGTATCTGATCTTAGCAGGTAAAGTAGGTGATGAAATCTCTGACCATTTTTTATATCTCTCATTAGAATTAAAATCATTATTAAAAGTCGATATATTAACATGATTAGAGGAAGGAATTACATTCATTTTATATGTATCTAAAATTATGCTATCATCAGCAGGCGTTATCAGAAGAGTTGTATTGGTAGGATAAGCAGTATTAAACATGTTTTTAGCAGAAACTCCAGTAATTCTATTATCGGTATATTGCAAAATAAACTTGCTATATTCATTGGATACTCCTAACGTAGTATTATTAAATATAGTGTCTGTAATAGTATTAGTACTTCCTGAAGCTCCGTAATAATTAGAATTGGAATTATTGTATATGTTATTATCTAACAGAATATTATTAGAAGCATTCAAAAATTGAATGCCATAGCTTGATCCTTTAGTGACATTATTTTCACTAAAAGAGTTATTACTTGTACCCCTACCTTGAACATATATGCCATTGCCAAAAGATTCTATTATAGTATTATTTACGAACATGTTATTATTAGAATTTTCATCAAGGGATATACCATTTAATAGGCTATAGTTGATTCTATTTTGTTCAATCACATTGTCGCGGGAACTTTGAGTAACTATTACACCAATTAAATTTCTATTAATTGTGTTATTAGCAATTACGTTTCTGGATGAATTAGATAGCGTTATGCCAAAACGACCATTGTCATAGAGTGTATTATTCTTGATCTCCGAGTTTACTGTAGATTTGTTTAAGAAGATTCCATTTCCTGTGTTATCATAAATTAAGTTATCTTTAACCAAGATATTTTCACATGATTCCAAGCAAAAAATACCATGATTTGTATTATTGTAAATTGTATTATTGTAGATTTGAAGATTAGCCGAGTTGATATGAGCAACCAATCCGTCTTGATAACTATTATTAATTGTATTATTTGCGAAAATAATATCCGATGCATCGCCAGATACATGAAAACCTCTATAATTAAAAGAAAAAGTATTATTAGAAATGATACTTCCATCACCAGAATAGTAGGAGATGCCCCATGTATCATTCCTGCTAGCATATCCCAAATGACTTAAATTTGAATTAGTTATATTCATATGGCCTGTACCATCTCTTGGGACTACCAAATAACTTCTAGGCTCAGTTTTAGAGTTCAAAAAGGTATCTGATTTATTTGTAAAATTCCATGAAGATATTTTTGTATTATCTATGACCAAATTCCCTTTTGTTACTATTGAAAATGCTGTTCCTGCTGTTGAATTAATCTTCAACCAGTCTGTATCAGTAGAAGTAATAAAAAGAGTTGCGTCTTTTGCTATTAAAATGTTGGCATTAAGAAACCAATTTTTAGGAGAGGTTTGATTCAAAACTTTTGAATTATTTATGACACGATGAAGTGCTGTCATATCCACTATCCCTCCGCAAATGTTTATGGTCATAGTCCTATTGTCATAGTTCATGCAAAAAGAATTGCTCTTTGGTAGGATCTCCTGTTCATCATCTTCTCTTAATTGATTGATTGACAAAGTACTGATACTCTGTGTGTCGTGCAATCCGTAAGGGAATTTCTCTGATGTATAGGCTGTAATTGATATTATTAAAAAAGGTGTTATCGCAACCAAACCAAAAAAAAATGTCGGCAACCGTTGTCCCATATAGATATCCATTTATATAAACAGGGAAGATACATTATAGTAGGTTATTATATATCTTTAAAATCATAATAGTATAGTCACAACCTTTCAGAACTACAATTAAAAAATCATATTTTCTTTTATAGGTTTATCATAATAATGATAATATCTATAATATTATACTACATCAGTTATGAAAATGGAGCTCAATTGCCAACTATCAAAGAGCGCAGATAGACATATAAAAGAAAGTAAGAGGATCGTTAAGTGAACCACAAATTGAACATAAACATGAATTTAATGTATTTTCTGTTATCAGTTATTATTTTTAATATAGTCACTATTAATGCTCCGCCAATAAACATCGTATCGGCCCAGCAGAGCTCTAGTGATCCACCTTATCTTGGAGTTGACATGAGTGGCTTTTACACCCGCGATGCCCAGGCTAGAAATCCTTCTTATGATTTACCAGCAAACTATTTTGAAGATTCTTTCAGGATACTGTCAGAAGCAGGTATGAATCATGTACGATTTGTGTTGTATTGGGAATCATATGTAAAAGATCCTACTTCTTTTATCAATGAATTAAACGCCGTTGCAAGCGCGGCTGATAAATGGGGAATAAAAGTCATCTATGATAACCATCAATTTCACACATCATCTTGGCTAAATCCCCAAAGAGGCACCGGTTTTCCATCCTCTCTTTTTGAAAATAATCCCATCTATCCTTCAGGTGGGGGTGGTGGAAGTAAATTTCCAGCTGCGCAGTTATGGTGGACAGACTGGTGGAATAGATCGATAAAGGATGTTGATGGAAGGGATGGCTGGACATTATTATCTGAATTTTTGAAAAAAATAGTAGCTACTGTAGATGCTCATCCAAGTACATTAGGCTATGAAATACTAAGTGAACCTCAAGTACATAATATAGATCAATGGGAAAAGATAGGAAATTTTAATTCATTTATTACAAATGAATTGAGAACCTTGACTCAAAAGACAATAGCATACAGTATGAATATACCAGTAGATCTCAAAGGACCCATAGGTGTAAATTCTGAGAATCTAGCAAAGATGGCACCAGCTGATAGAATAAATGTTGTATTCAAAGTTAGCTTGTATGGCTTACCAACTCCTGACAGTTATCAAGCAGATAGGCTCAATACTTTTATTCAAGCAGGACAACTTGTCGGAGTTCCGTTGTATATTGGAGAATGGAATAACGTAGTACGCGAGCAAACCATCAATGAAGAGGGCGAAGTTATAACCCAGATAAACCCCAAGCTAAGCAACATAAATCAGAATGAGGCAAACCTTATTGTTAAAACATTCAAAGATATTGATGCTTGGGGAATGGCCTACTGGCAATGGAGGATTGATGCTCATGATATAGCAAACTACAATCTCATTAACGGTACTGATGCAAATGGAGTTCTACAAACAACAAGTTACTTTGATATTCTCAAAAATGCCTATTCAAGTGTTTATCCTGAAATTAGATCGAAAGGTTCTACAAGTTAGTAATTGACATTGGCTGAATAAGAAAATAAATACTAAGAAGCATTTGGGCGTGCTATGAAAAAAAACATTCTACACTATAGATCTCTTATGGATTATCTTGTGAATTATTATTATAATTATTATTATTATTCTTCTTCTGCGCTAGATACTTGTCTGATACGAAGAGAAATGATGCCTGTGCGACCAGTGCAAGCACCACTGCCAATGCAAGACCAATTACATTCATCGTCTTGCCTAAATAAAAAATTAAGCTTATCTGTAGTATCAAATAGATTGCAGATCCAAATAGAACGTATTTGGTTACTCCTATGTTAACAAATTTTGAATTCAGAGTCCAAACTATCATCATAGGAATAATTCCTATGCTCAGAATCCTCATGGAATTGAGAGAAGCCGTATAGTGAGGAAATAAATGTTCCAATATCCATGGACTAGCTAAAAATAGCATAGCAGTAAGGCCTATTGAAACCAATAAACCGAGAAATCGTAATCTTCTCTTTTTTAGACCGCTTGATTCTTCAGGAATAAGATATTGATAAAAGCTAATAGGTATCATTCCCAGAAATAATAGGAATTGAAAACCAAGCTGGTAATATCCTAAAACAGCGTAACCAAATAAAGGTGCAATAACAAGCTTATCAAAATACAACAGGAATGCATTGGACATATTAAAAGAATATATATTTAATGAAAACTTGATTTTATTTTTGAGTTCACTAAAATCCATACTGAACTGTCTAGCAGAAATGAAGTATCTTTGGCTAAATATCAGAAAAGAAATAGTAAAACCTATTGCTATACCCATTATTCCTAGGAGGTAATACAGTAAAACAGATAGAAAAAGTTGCGATGCCCTTGCTCCAATGTTGACAAAAGCATATTGTTTGTACATTTTTCTTCCAAGAAGTTCATAAGTGCTCATCATCCAGAACACCATACCTATGACGAAGAATCCAAGAATCCAGTCAAAGGACGCAACTATTATGGCAGCAATTACGCCAGAAATGAGAATTACTTGGTTTGATTGGACATGTACCTTGCTTGAACCCTTTGCAAGATAAGTGGTAACAGTAGTATTAAGGCCAAGAAGAGCGGCACTTGCTGCCAATGATGCCATAGAGATATCATAGTTAGTTTTTCCGTAATCATCTGCATCTTGAATAAAGGCAAGGAGTAGCCAAAATGCACCAGTAGCTGTCGCACCTAGAAGATTTCCTAAGGTTATGTAAAGTAAGCCTTTATGAGAACTTAAAAAGCGCAATATCATTTATTCATACCTAGTGTATTTCCCTTATTTTATAATGCGTCTGTCCGTTGTGTTTCCATCTTAATATTGTAACCCTCTAGCGTTTTCTCTTGAAGAATTTTGCATTTCCCTTAGGTTGCTCATACAAGATTCGAAGATCATTATGATCAATGAATATATATGAATTTAGCAGATGATGATGACGATTTGCTCCTTATTGGAATATAGATATTCATTTTACTTATTAATCTTTAGCTGAGCTGTTTCGATTACCATTTGATACCACGCTCTCTTGTCACTTTTTATTATGCAACAGTTTACTCCTATCAAAAACTTTTCTAACATGTTCCTCTCTTCTTCTAGCAATTCCTTTGCCGTCTTACCTCCAATATTAATATAATGGATCAATTCATCGTAGGGAGGAAATAGAAATGCATCATCACTATTCTCTATTGCTTTCTTTAACGCGACCTTTGTTGGAACCTCTTCTATTTGTTCACCACCACCTCTTTCCAAAAAATACAAAGTTTTAACTCTAGTTTTTTCCTCAATCGTGACTGACTGCAACAGATTTTCGATCTTAAATTTTGGGGGTTTGATTATTGCCTGTCCTATAGTATTTAGTGTAAATATGGGTACATTATACTTGGCAAGTCTATGCATAAATTGTCTCCCAGTTTTTGAATGAACTAAACTACGCAATTTGTACTGTATTTTATCCTGATCATTATCTGCTACGGAAGTAGCGGTTTTGTATGTATGCGCACTGATAGTCATGGGCTTTGGGAAACACATGGCTTCATCTGGCAAATGGATTATTGTCATATCGTCAGATAAAAAAGAAAAGCCATTCTTGATGCACTTCAATACAGTTGTAGTCTTTCCTGTATCAGGAGGTGCAGAAAAAAGAATACCATGTCCCTTAATATCAAGGCAGGCAGAGTGAAGGAGAACAAAACCCTTCGATATTAATAAAAACCGCAAGATAGGCTCTACTAAATTTACGTATATGACATGCCTAGATGCTGTTATCAGTTTATTTATAGAAATATAGATTTTATTTGAGAATTCAATCGAAAACTGTGCACCAAGAGATCCGAAGTGCTCAGAGTACTTTACTTTGTGATAGTCTGGATTTGGATCTGGGATTAGTGTTCTTTTAAAATGTATTCCAGAAGTTATAGAGTCTTTTACTTTGAGAACGATGTCAGCATCAGCAAACTCATTTGATGTAAAATATTCAAGTTCATATAACAATACGTCTGACTTAACTTTAACTATATTGTGAACATTATAGCAATACAAACAGTTTCACATCCTCTATTGTTTTGGACTACATTTAAACTGATAGCTGATATTTTATATCTAAATTATATATAAAAGAATATGTATCCTATTTTAGCAACATAGTGATTGTTCCAGACACTTCTGGTAAGCAAAGTATGATGATAAATATTTGCATCGCATATCTTGATATTCAATTGTTTGCAAGTACACATGGCTCTCTCTCTATCACTTGCTCTACCTTAATCGTTAACCACTGTTAGTATATTATAATATATACTGAATTATTACAGTCCTATAATATTATAA
>DATFPS010000127.1:0-7789 GCA_035264705.1 Nitrososphaeraceae archaeon
GATTAAGACATAACGAATCCTTAGTGAAATCGTCGACAGTGGTTGCTTGGAATCTTATCTAATACTTCCTGTTAACACCTTTATTTACTTGCTTTATGCTACTTCTTAAGTCAGTAATACTCTTTGTATAAAATAATGCACTGGCTACTATACCTATAGCTATTGTAGGACCAACAATGTCAGAATAATTTAAACCATATTGAGGAATAAAATCATTATCTCCAATATTAGGTTGGTTTTTATTGCTTAAACTAGTAGTAGTAGCAGTTGTTGTTGCTGGGGCTCCAGATTGTAATGGATTAGCATTGAAAGTTATAACACCAAGAGCATTTCCTTCCTGTTCTGCAAACCATATATTCCCTCTCAAATCTGAAGTTAGCCATTGGATGGATGGACTTGGTGAAGGTACTGTTACTTCCTTATATCCACTGGTATGTGGATCTATTGTTGCTATCTTGTTTGTAGTACTCTCTGCAATCCACAAATTTGTGTTACTGTCTAGTGCCATTCCCAATGGAAAGCCATTTGAATTAAATAGTGGATATTCTTTGAATGTCTTTGTTATTGGATTGAATACTGATACTGTATGTGAATCATATTCAGAGATATAAATATCGCTGGTAGTAGGATCGGCAAGCAACGCCATAGGACTAGCCAGGGTATTATTTTTGCCTTTTGGAGAATATTCAGTAACCTTAAAGTTGTTTGTTGGATCTATGTTGGCTATTTTTCCTATCCCTTCAGCAATCCATATTTGATCTAAAGGATCTATTGCTATACCTACTGCAGTTGTATTTGTAGTCGGCAACTGAAAGGTTGTGAAGTTCTGAGCTCGAGTGTTAAATCTCAATATATTATTAGTGCTTGTAGATGTAAGCCATACGTTATCACTTCTATCTATGGCCATACCAGATGGAATGAAGTTTGGACTTGGAATTTTGTAAATCTGGTTTGTGTGAGTATTTGGATCATACTGTCCGAGGTGTCTCATTAAGGGGTCAGCATACCATAGTTGATTATCATGGTCTAAAGCCATAACAGTCACAATACTAGTATCATTGATATCATGTTCTGTAAATTTATTTGAGTTTAGATTAAACTCAAATATTCTACTACTATCAATTATTGTATCTCCTACCCATATTACATTACGACTATTGTCATAGAGAGGGTACAGTGGTTGGCTATTATTACCAGGTATTCTAAATTCTTCTACATTAAACTTCATTTGATCCAGGTTGGGCTTGACAAATAAGTTATAGGTTGCAACAATATTAAGTGAATTTGCCTTATTCTGAAACCCTTCTACTAGTACATTCCATTCCCCAGATAAGCCAAAAGCAGCATTAGCAGAAAATATCCCTTTAGAAATTTTCTTTGTTTCTACTTCTATTGGACCTATGTCTTGTTCTATCTGGGTAAGTTTCATCTTAACTGATTTTATATCCAGAAGATTTCTGTTTTGATCTAAAAATGATATTTTGAAATTATTATTACCTGGAGTGAATGGCTCTATAGTTAGCTTGACTCTGCTACCATTTTCTACGAACTTTGTAAATGTTTGATATTTTATGTTTTCTGAAGGCAAAGTCTGAGCCTCTTTTTGTATTTGTTGTTGTAGTTGTAGTTCTTGTCGGCTCTGGAACTCACTTGCTGGCAATCCTGTATTAACCAATACAGCAACGGCTGCAAGTAGCAGGATTCCGATAATTGCTTCAATCTTTGTACTCGTGTTCAATTTTGAAACTGCAGACATATGTGAATTATAAGGTCTGTACGAATTGGAAGAAGAAGAGGAGGAGGAGGAAGATGGTAATTTATTATGACTATTATCTGCTGTTTGCTGGACTTCTCCTGGTCTTCTTTTCATTGGACTAGTTCTACTACTATCAACACTTCTCGTTAGTAATGTTGATGACGTAGACATAGCAATAGCAACGACCTTTAGAGCTTGTCTGTGTATTAATATCTGATTATATCCTCCTATACTGATCATAACTGCAGCGAGTACTAATTTTGTTATAAGCGCTTTTCCGTATAAAGATGCTAAAGTTAAGGAAAGATTATTTTCCAGAATATATAACAGAAACGGTCCTGTAATCACTATTATTCCAAGTATTATTACAGTGATAGTTGAAAACCTTGGAATTATGATTGACACTGCGGATGCTTTAACATATTCATCTAGGGGTGCTTGCATTATTTTTGGAACTACAACAAAGGCAAGATAAATCACAGAACCAATCCATATTGAGGAGGCTAAATTATGAATAAAATCTATTGTAATTGGTATTGCATTACCAACGGCAGCACTGTGTCCGATCAAAGTAGTAGTCACAAGTATTGAAATACCAACTACTAATATACTCAAGATATCATACTTAGATGGAATTGCAGAACTTGTTTTTTTCAACTTTAGATATACAACTGCTGCAATGGCAAGTATTACAAAAGATTCCACAGTTCTAGCAATCCATATGGTACCAAACTTTGTGTCAATAGCATCACCTATTCCCCTATTGATGTAATAAGCTTGAACATAAATCATGCCGAAATCAGATACAACTAATATAACAGAACCAATTAGTATCAATTTTACTAAACTCCTGTCAACTCTATTCCTTGTTTGTGCAAAAGCACTTTTCAACCAACTAATTTTAGACACAGGTTTCCATAACCATAGAGTTCCAAATGCTGAACCAACGATCATAACTTGACCTACTAGTGCAGGAAACCTTGCAATTGCATCAAGTATTGATAGTTGAGAAGAAAACCATGATGACTCCTGCATACTTTCGCTTGAAACACTACTTGGAACTACTGCCTCTCCTACTCCAAATACAAAAGCATTCTCTGTAACATGACCGTCTATTTGAGAGAGCATTTTTGTAGAGACTGTGTATATTCCATCTTTGATATCGGGGGAAAGCGTAACACTTAATGCAGCTTCATCCCCGTTCGCATATTGTACGTTCTTGTTATCTATCTGCTTTCCGTCTGGACCTATAACATTTAGTTTACTGTATCTTAGATCAACTGGTTCACTAAGATAAACTTCGACTTTTGTCGGCGGTGATTTTAAAGTTTGTGAAGGAGAAGGATTGCTATTTATTACAAAAGCATGAGCGTATGATTCAGGTATATATGGTAAAGAAATAGACATTAAAATTGAAAATACTGCAACCGTCATAATAGAACTTGAAACATGATAGTAATATGGTCTAGCAAAATGTCTGCTCATTATAAAGTATAATATCGATGTTATGTTTATAGCATTTTACCTTTATAGTATATTCGACCAAAGAACCACAAAAATTCGTATTATGATTTTCCCTAAATGATAATATAACAATGTATATTTTCAATATTAAAATGAAATTTATTGTAATGGCCTTGATGTTTGCTGTGTTATTTCTGATTACTGTTTTTATGTCAAACACTGCCATGCCTGTATATGCTCACATATCAAAGACATTTGGCAATTTTACAATGGAGGCCGGTTGGAGTAATGAGCCACCACTTGTAGGTGAGATAAATAATGCTTTTGTTCAAGTAAACAAAGGAACTGAAAGCAATTATACTCCAGTAAGAAATGCCTTATCTGGAATGTATATCTTGGTAAAGTATGGTGGAGTAACAAAGACTCTTGATTTTGAACCATCCGAACAGTCATCAGGACTGTATGAAGCTAAGATGATTCCAACAAGGCTAGGTTCATATAGTTTGGTATTGAATGGAACGATACAAGAGCAGAGTATTGTCAATGCTGAAATACCATTAGATGATGTAGAAGGAAAGCAAAAGCTCTCTTTTCCAGATTCTGGCGATTCTAGTGAGGGTAATACTAACACTGCTGACACCAGCATTGGAGCAGAAGTTGAAAGAATCCTCAGCCAATTAACAAATGATATTGATGCTACTAAAGGTGATATACATACCTTGGCTAAAAATGATGCAAATATGCAGGAATCATTTCAGGATCTGAAAAATACAGCAGATAGATCCTACATGATAGGTATAACAGGAACGGGCGTTGGTGTTGCAGGGATAGTAATAGCAGCCGTAGCATTTTCTCGGAAAAATTCTTAATTTTAAAGTATCTTTAGTTTGTTACTTATTTACTCTAATACGAATTATATCGGTCTATGCTACTACTCTAATGAATTTTTTACTTTCTTTCTTATTCCATAAATTAGTCGAGATATTGTTGTAGAAATGTCAATAATGATATACATTCTGGATCTTATACCGGACAGGAGAAGAGGAAGAGAAAAAGAAAGAGAATGAATTAACTATCCACATAATTGGAAATGTAAACACATTATACGCTCCCCTGTCTAGAAGATGTCATATTACTACATTAACACATCTAACAATACTAATTTCCGATAAAATCATAAAATTTCTTATCCACTACTGCTAGCGGCTTTAATAGATCTATTTTGATTTCTACATCATATTTAAGATTCTCTGATTTGATGCACTTTAATTGAATTAGTAGAAACTTCGCGTATGAACTTAAAAGTAAACTTAATACTACAAAAAAGATAAGAAAAATAATTATTGACTCAATCTTAATTATAGGTCTTTTATATCATCACAATTGCTCCATAATTTCTGTATAATTGTTTGCAACTTTATCTACAAAGCTTTGTATTTGTAAAGTATAATAGCGATTATGTCTCCGTCTGCAACTCTATAAAGGTGATGATTCTCTCCATATTTTATCGATAATATTCCAGCATCTCTGAGCCGTCTCAGGTGCCATGAGACAGTAGATGGAGCTTTATTTATATGATATACAATTTCATTAAAGGTACACAAATCATGTCGCAGTAGGAATACAGCTATCTTCCTGTGGGTTCCATTTGGAGGAATTAAAAATAGTGGTTTGGAGAGAGCTATTTAGATACGCATGCTTGAATTTGTCAATACTA
Source organism: Nitrososphaeraceae archaeon (assembly GCA_035264705.1). Classification (GTDB taxonomy): domain Archaea; phylum Thermoproteota; class Nitrososphaeria; order Nitrososphaerales; family Nitrososphaeraceae; genus JAJNBK01. The sequence goes on from DATFPS010000127.1 coordinate 4,938, forward strand.
GGTCAGTTAAATTTTATGATCAATTGATTCACAATTATTATGTAGAGTAATAGGATACATGGTAGATTAACAGATAAACACAAAAAGAAAAGAGATGATAAATTTGAAAAATGAAATCAAATAATGAAAAAATGAAAACATAGAGTCATACAGATGCTTCATCAAACAAAGACAATAACAATAGTGACAGTAATAGCGCCCTGTCGTCGACATCATTATGATCGTCAGCAACAGATAACAAAAGACTTCAAAATGTGCCGATACTGCAAGATGGTGGTTCCTTGGAAGCATTGGATGTGGAGTTCTCAAAGCACTTGCACATAACAACATATACAGATTGATATTGTCGCAGAGATATCCATAGGTGGAATAATGCTGAGATCGTAGCTGGCAGCAAGTATAAAGAACATCCAGAATAAGCGTTAGAGCAATTCTGGCTAGAATTATCTGAGAGTTTTGTGGATTTGGATAAAGTTACTCTCCTATCATGTTCTCTACCTACGTTTGTAGAAGAGATGATATTGCCAGTAAGTATCTTTATTATATGATTTGATTTCAGTCAAGAATAGTAAAAACACTCTATACTTTTGATATCATTTACATATAATTGAGAATGAATGTGCCAGGATCGCTAGTATTTATGATCTGCTTAGTTATAGAAGATTGAATAATCGAGTATCAGGGTTCGTTCATCTTTGAAAGGAAAGTTTAGTAATAAACTAAAATCAAAATGATTACTAATGCAAATTTCTGAAATTAAAACATCATCTACATTCTTCATTTGAGCCAAGCACATAGAAAGAACAATACAATATTTATGGAAAGAATTGGAACTTTTGATAATTACTTTCCGTATACTAAAAAGAAAATAAGCAAGTCATATCATGCTATAAATTGGCTGCTATGTTTGCTTCTACTATAAAATCTTATTCGACACGAGATGATGTTGTTAACTTAATAGAGCCAACCTAACCCTGGATGCCTTTTTTTATTTATTATTTTTTTGGCGAACATGTCACATCACCAGTAAAAGATCCGCCTGTCTTCAAAATAGGATCATTTAATTCAAACTGTACATTTATAGCTACATTTTGACTACATGATCCGCTGATTGTAATGGGCACGGATATTGGTGGTTGACAGAAGTCTATTTCATTGATTTTTTGACCTATAATTCTATATTTATTTGTGTTTAAATTCACTCAATTAGAAGATCCACTAATAAATCCCGGTTTTGCAATTGGGTCAGAAGGTAGTTCATTTATATTCCAACCGGCCGCCGGCACCTCTCCAGTAGTACTATTTTCAAATACAACAAAAGATATGACGGCCTGTTTTGAAGAGCCATCAGGACAGCTGATAGAACCAGTACCACCACCATGAATTATTGCAGGACTTGAGTCATTACTACTTTGGCCATAAACTGCTGTCCGCGACGTAGTGGTATTATGATATAATAAAAAAGGAAATGATAATAAAATCAATGTAGATATTATTATTATTGTCATTACAGCAATTGTTATCCATGAAAAGCTGTTTTTATTGATTTCAGACATATAGATTGATATTGTATTATTTTTTACTATTAATATATATCTAAATCTCTCTCTTACACTAAGGTATTTGAAATTCCGTGCGATATTATTAGATCTAAAGGTAGCTATCGGTCCTGGCTTTCTAAATATATAGTCTTTTGATCTGTTGGAGCCAGCACCATAAAATATCTTACTGTGTTATTGGCATACCAATAACCTGAATCAATCAACTGCTTTACTGTTTTCCATTTATTGTCATTCTTGTCATCCGTAAATGATTACATCGTTACTGTGCATTATTATAAATATTGTACATTATTACTACCTTCCAACCAATCCATCAGTCAGCAATAGAAGAATTAGCAGCCTTAACTAAGACTCTCGCATCGGTATAACCGCCAGTATGGAACATCTCCTTTTTTAAAGTCGCAATACTTTTTTATATATATGTATATATATATCTATATATATCTCCATATAATGATGCTCCTTCACAGGGAACTTTACTGTTATGTCTTACTCCTCCTGTGAATACCGCTAATTGGGATGATAACATTGCAAGAGATAGGAAACAATATTCTTCATAGCTTGGAATTATATTTGCAATATTCAATAATGGAATCAAATCTGATATTGTTCATGAATCCGTTGTATCATTTTATATTAAATCTTTATTCAATATGTATAAATTCAAAAATCTTATAAAGTTAATAATATTGATAGATCCTCTTTATTATTGCTTTGATCATCATTATGTATTCAAAGCAGAGATGATTGCAAAATGTTTAGTTCATTAATTTTTCATTTAACTGCTATGATAATAATGATCAATAGAATCTACGGTAGGCTGATTCTCACTTTCTCTTTTTACTACTTCTAATATCTTCTTCCATATATGTTTCTCAAATTCATAGGCAATTATTCCTCCAACTGTAGCTCCAGCGGCAAGTCCTACTGGTCCTCCTACTATTAATCCTACAGCACCTGTCCATAGAAGGCTTCCAAACCATGCACCTGAAGCAACCTCGACAGCGTAATCATTTGGGTTACCTGTTATAGATACATGGATTTCACGTAGAGATCCTGCCCATACCTTTGGAGATTTATTCACCGCTACAATACTACGTAACGGTACAGAATTCATAGTACCTTTGTATTCTGAAACAATCTCGAGATCCTTTTGAACCTCTAATTCTCCTTTTATATTATCATATAATTGTTCTAGATTTGTGTTAAGGCCACGATAATGCTGTACTTTTGCCATCAGAATTCAGAATAATTATGGTTGTATTTAAGGAATAAAAATTTTTATGCAAT
>DATFPS010000128.1:0-4032 GCA_035264705.1 Nitrososphaeraceae archaeon
ACGTGAGGATGGAACATTAACAATTGAACTTCCAAGAAACGTAATAGACTCAAAAGCACAAGGAAATACTGATGAGGAGTATGCAGTATTTGTTGATGACCAACCCATTAACTTTGAAGAAACAACAAATAACAATGAAGCGAGGGTATTAGAAATTGGATTCGATAACGGTGCTGAGCAAATAGAAATTGCAGGTACTCAGATTATACCAGAATTTGGACCGATCTCTGCAATCATATTAGCAATATCGATCATAGGATTCATCTTTGCCGCCACAAAATACAATAAACTCAGTTTAATTCCAAAGCATTAACTTTTTTCTTTTTTCTAGTGGTAATGGGAATTGACTTGTAATCTCTAATTTTATGCAGTTGAAGTTGTATTCTGCTTTTCCTGTTATAGTGCAATAATATTTTCAACATTTCTAATATTCGATTATTTGTCTATATCTAGCGAATGTATCTCTGCGTTTATTCTTTTTACTAAATCATCAATTTCAATAGGTTTTCGAATAAAACAACCCACCTCTAATGTTGGAAATATTTCTCTTAATGCATGATAATAGACTTCAAAAGCAGTTATAAAACAAACCTTGGTCTTTTTATCTACCTTTTCTATTTCCTGATATAATTCAAAACCATTCATTTTTGGCATTCGAACATCTACTAATAATAAATCATAGAAATCTGATTTAAAATTCAATAGTGCTGCAATAGGATCGTTGTATACATCGACGAAGTATCCATTGCTTTCTAAACCCTTCTTGAAGGCGAGAGTAATGTCTATTTCATCGTCGACTATCAAAATGCTCCCCTTTGATGACATTGTCGATCTTTATGGTTAGGCATTTTACCTTAAAATATTATCGGCAGCATATTTGGAAATACATGACTTGAAGATATCATTTTATATTATCAAAATTGGCTTCTCATAAAAAATGTCTTTAGAGACCTTTTTTCAGATGAAACAGATTTATTTCGACTCTGAATGCTGTTTCACAACAGTACTTAATATAGGGCCTTCGGAGGGATTTGAACCCTCCTCAAGCGGTTTCTTCCTAGTAGCTCCTTTAGGAGCACTCGCCCACAGCCGCCTATACTAACCAGGCTATACTACGAAGGCCATCAAACAAATGGCAACAATTACTGTATATAATTGTTAGATAATCATTCCATAATCATATTATTGAATTTTATAATTCCTATTTTTTAGTTTGGAGATATAATTCCCAATCGTATAGTCTTAACGCCCTTATCTTCCAGTCTATTAGCTAATGCATTTAATCCGATTGAATCCCCTGCCAGATGACCTAGAACAATGAGATTGCCTTTTAAATTTTCTTCATACATTTTTCTTAGATCATTATAATCAATATGTAGATAGATTACTGTTGAAATTTCATGTTCAAAATATGCTTTAGCAATTGGAAACCCTCCATTAGTTCCTGCCGCAATAACAAGTACCCAGCGACCAAATTTATTTTTTGGACTTCCATGAGCAACCTTTATTCTTGTAACTGCATTTCTGAATTCAGGAATCTTTTCGATCGATTTTACTACATCCAAGACAAGATCATGATTACCAGTATTTATCTTGTCTAAGATTCTTTTTCTCATATACTCGTCACATGGTTGGTGAATATTTACTAGTGGCATTCCAATGATCCTGGCAGCGTCTACTACATCATTATAGATATGCGCGTGATTTTTAATCTCAATTCTATTCTTCAAGTTTTTTACCTTGTCTTCCGCCTTGTCCTGGGGGACACCATGCTCTACCATAAATTCGGCGTGTCGATCAAGTACTTTGTAAAAGTTAACTGCAGCAGAGCCCAATGGATGGTGTGCAATCACCGCATTGCATCCTAAATTTTTTGCAAGTATTAATTCGGCAGATGTTACATCAACCGCGATCAAAATTTTATTGATTTTTCTCCCTTTAACATGAATTCCACTATCTGGTGGAATCCTCTTCCAGCCAGCAAGTTTCAGTCCAATATTCATTATATCATCAGTGTCAATCGTCATAAGATAGAAACATTCAGTATATTATACATTAAAAACTATGATCATACTGCCTAAGTTGTTGTGAGCATCGTATTTTCTAGAGGCAGAAGGACTCTACTGTACTTTAATCCTGCAATTGATTTGAAATTTAGGTTTGACTATATGACGTAATTTAAATTAAAATGTCATGATTCTCATTGCAAGTCCGACGTATACGTTATACAATCTTGTACAGAGAATATTGCAAATCCCTTTGCATCAAATATCATTCCAGAACAATATATACTTATTAAATAATTTCATCAATGACGTGATCTTCCAGTTCAGTCTCAATGTACATGTAGAATATAACAAGAGCAAAACTATATCTGTTATAGATCCTGTTATTATGACCTCCTTCTCAGAAAATCTTATTGCAGTTATACTTGCAAATACGCTGCTGTAAAGATAAATGTTAGAGATAACATTGCAGAACAGGGCATGCAACATGCAAAATTATAACAGACATATCTTTGAATTCCCTATATAAAATGTCCTTTTAAATATTGCAAACTTTAAATGCAGCTTCTCAATAATTATCGTAATGAGTTGCTCTGATGATGCTTCACATATAACGAAAGACAATCTTATTCAAATTACATTACCCATAAAATCAAAGTTACAGAAGGCAAAGTACGGAGTGTATAACCATTCAGCTGTTGAATTATGTCATTGGACAAAAAAATCATTTGCAAATGAAGGAAATTGCTATAAGCACAAGTTCTATGGAATTTCGACTCATCAATGTATGGAGATGACTCCGACTGCTATGAACTGTGAGAATAGATGCATATATTGTTGGCGTCCAACTGAATTTTATGATACTTTGGAAATGCCTGCTGAGTTGGTAGACGAACCTGATGTTATTGTACATAAGTTACTGCATGAGAGAAGGAAATTGATCAACGGTTTCTATGGAAGTAATAAAAATGAGAAGAAGAAGCTAGATGAGTCTTTGCTTCCTACTCACTATGCCATTTCACTATCTGGTGAACCGACAATGTATCCAAAACTACCTCAATTAATCAGATATCTAAAAACATTGAAGGCTACAAAATCCATTTTTCTAGTAACAAACGGTCAGGAGCCGCAAATGCTTCATAGACTAGCAGATGAAGATGCATTGCCTACTCAGCTATACTTATCGACAAATGCGTCGAATAGAAAGATGTTTTACCGTATTAACCGACCACGTCATAGAGACGCATGGGAAAGATGGTGGAAAAGCTTGCACTTCCTTGAAACAGTGAATACTCGAACTGTGTTAAGAATGACGGTGATTAGAGGATATAATGACAATACGAAATTTATCAACGAATTAGCAGAAATGATGTGCCAAGCTAATCCTCATTTTATTGAACTAAAGTCATATATGCATATTGGTATGTCTATACAACGACTTGAGAAAAACAACATGCTTGAAATGAGCGAAATCCGTAATCTTGCATCTCAATTACATGACAAAATGACTGACTTTTCTATAATGGATGAGAGTGAGATTTCTAGGGTAATAGTTTTGCAAAATCATAAGCGATATATTAATAGATGGATTAATGGATGTATTCCTTGAGTAAATCAGGTATTATATATATGCTGCAACTGATAGATGTTTATTAGATATTGAATATTTAGAAGAGAAGAATGCGTCGTGGATATTAAGGCCATATGGTAATAGAATTTCTCATCAAACAGTAGTCAAATTCTTCTCCTTCCATTCAACAATAGTAATAAAAAAATTTTCATTTTCTTTTTCATTCTTTCATACTTTTTCGGATATCAACAGAATTATTTAGACTGACAACGCTCCTAAAATCTCTTCATTCATATTTTCTTCTGGCGTAGATATAGAGATACATAAAGAGAGAAATTAAATAAATTACTCACTATTATTATTTGCATACTCTTTAAATAATCAGTATGATTTTCGCAGCGTTTACCATGGAGAGTAGAGAAAACATGTTAACACTTACAAATACAGATGAAAAAA
>DATFPS010000129.1:0-3336 GCA_035264705.1 Nitrososphaeraceae archaeon
TAACTCTGGCCAATATTAAATTGGTCAATGTTTATCATAACTTTGGAATAGGCAGTTGTCGTTTCAGGTATCTCATTATATAGAATCTCTGATAATTTATCAAAAAACAGCAACCAGTATCAAATAATATTGTGAAAATTAAAATATAATAGTAACTGTCAATCTAAGCAGATATTATCACTGTATTGACACAAACTACTTTTCATTATAAAGGAATAATTATGCTGGTGCCATTTACCATATGCTCAAATTCCTCTTGACTATCTAAGTCTTGACGCTTATTTACGCCCAGATTATAATGGCATAATATGCATAGAATTACTATATTATATTATTAATTTGATATGGTTACTTTTACATTTGAGTTATGTTAAATATTACCAATTCTGTGATTATCAAGCCTATGACTGTAGAAATGATATCCAAACTGACTATTACTCTTGTCAGATATCTGCATTTTCTATCTCTAGAATTTGAAGACTACAAGAAATAAGATTGTATGAGCCAGTCGTTGTGAATTGTTATTAGCACATAATGGTTATAAGAATATAACTTTATCTATTGAAAGATCTTTTTTTATTTTTAGAATTATCTCATTATGAGATCGCACGATGAAAACCTATTTGAGATAATTAGCACTATATAATTTGCAGGGCATAAGTCAGACCAATTTCCATGAAATATATCAGTCATATTATTACAATAGCAGCACCTTAATATCTCAATAAAGTTAGTAGGAAGAAATAGTTAAAGTTAAGAGGTTATTAAATGAATATAACCAAGAACACCAAGAACCAAAAGCAGGTTGATCGAATATTAATCAAATACAGAAGAAAATAATCTTGATGAAATAATAATTCGTAATAAAATCCGATAAGTTGAGATACAAATATGAAGAATTTTAAAATAAAATGGTTTTACTGACGAGAAACTCGATGTAAATACAAGTAATTTATCTTTCATATGCTTGATGCAGAAAGGGCTGCCAAGGCAATTTAAAATATTCAATATTTAATATATAGGTATAGATAGTAGCATTCAAAGCGAGATTAATCAATTGAATCATGTTACAGTGGTTAAGTTCGGCGGTAGTGCCCTCGGAATAGACGGTGTCCTAATTCCGAAAATTATGGATCGAATAAAGCAAATGAAGGAGGAATCTAAGATCGTTGCTGTTTTCTCTGCCCCTCTTGTTAATTATGAAGAAAAAGTGATTTCCATGACCGATGTTGCAATAAAGGTGGGAAGAAACTATGCCTCGTCCAATCCAATAGAGATTGAAGTTTTACGAGAAGTTTATGAACAGATTGCTAACGAGCATGTTATCAAAAAGTTTCATAATGAATTCTTTCAGCATCTTGATAAATTCTACAATCAGGTAATAGTTTCATTAAAACAGGCAACTGAGAATAAGCGTTTTGTTGATGTTACCAGATCTAGAACCCTTGCATATAGCGGTGAGGTTACAATCTCTTATCTTATGGACTATGTTATGAGAAGTTATGGTATTAAGTCCGATCATGTGAGTATTGAAAAATGGCCAATAATTACAGATGATAATTTTGAAGCTGCAAACTTTATGAGCGAAGAATCAAGACAAAACTTTAATCATCTAATTAATTTGGTAGAGCAAAATGAAGTTGTTTCGATAGGTGGTTTTATCGGTAAAACTGTTGACGGACTTGAAACGACATATGAGCGCGGCGGTTCCGACAGAACAGCTGCAGATATTGCAATACTATTACATGGTCATTATAATACGAAGGTAGATTTTGAAAAAGATAATGCGGTATTAAGTGCAGATCCAAAGATTGTAAAAAATGATCTCGAATACATAAAACATCTATCTTATAATGAAGCAAAGTTAGCAGGAATGTTTGGGATGAAGATTCTAGATCCCATAGCAATAAAAGAAATTGATGATAATGATCTTGATATTCCAATAGTTATAACAAACATGACAAATCCATACAATACTACAATAATTCAGAGAACTCTACCAAATACAAAAGATAATAATAATCTAGTGAAAATTGTCACAGGAAAGAAGAATTGTGCGATTGTAAGAATGGAGAGTATTGCTGCCACCTATCTGATAGCATCACTCGAAAAAGATAAACAATATCATGATTTTATAAAGTTATCTCCTTACAAACGTGAAGATACTGAAATTACAAGATTGCTTTTTCTTGATGCAGACTATGTAAGAAGGCAGGAGCGCCATTTCAGAGCATATTATCCCAAGGTAGAGATTGTTTATGAAAGAGGTGTAGTTACTCTGATTGGAGATATGATGTGGCGTATGCCAAAGATCGCTTCTACAGCTAGCAGCATAGTTGGAGAACATAATATCAATATTCTGAATCTGGATGCTCAAGAAGAAACATCAAGAATTTTAATAGTTGTTGAAGATAAGGGTGTTAACGTAGCAGACGCAGTAAAGGCAATTCATGCAAAGCGAAGTAAAATTCATGCTAGTAATAAGTACTATGACTGAAGGAAAAATATGGATGAATGGATCCCTTGTAAATTGGGATGAGGCTAAAATTCATATCCTTACACATAGTTTACATTATGGAACGGGAGTTTTTGAAGGAATTCGATGTTACAAAACCATTAATGGCCAAGCGGTTTTTCGATTGCCCGAACACATTCGACGGTTAATGGATAGCGGGAAAATATATCTGATGGATCTCCAATACTCTAAAGACCAGCTTCAAGGGGCAGTAATTGATACTATAAAAGCAAACAAAATAGAAGAATGCTATATCCGTCTAATTGCATATTATGGCTATGGCAAGATGGGTGTTAACCCTCTGCCTAATAAGGTTTCTGTGGCAATTGCATTATGGAAGTGGGATGAATATTTAAGAGGAGATAAGCAAAACTATGGCGCACGTATAATGGTTTCTTCATGGGTAAGAATCGATGGCAGATCAATGCCTGTCCATGCAAAAGCGACAGCAAATTATGCTAATTCTGCCCTAGCTCGAGTAGAAGCACTAAAATCGGGATTCGATGAAGCGATCATGCTTAATGCAAATGGCATGGTTGTTGAAGCTAGCGCAGAAAATATTTTCATTGTCAAAGATAACATTTTGATTACTCCGCCAGTAACATCGGGAGCCTTGAATGGTATCACAAGAGATAGCATATTGACTCTAGCAAGAGAGAAGAGAATTCCCTATGAAATTCGCGATATAGCAAGGGATGAATTATACTTAGCTGATGAAGTATTTTTAACTGGAACTGCAGCAGAAGTAAAGTCAGTTGTAGAAATTGATAATAGGACCATTGGCGATGGAAAAACAGGTGCAATTACACAACGCCTAAAAA
>DATFPS010000130.1:0-3554 GCA_035264705.1 Nitrososphaeraceae archaeon
GGTCCTTTTATGTGAACATAGATAAGATTAAACTTCTCCAAGTTCTCTGCTGCGACTATTGCTTTTTGTTCATAATCAGTGACGTCACCAGCCTTAAAGGCTTTCATTCCTAAGACTTTGGAGATTCCAATTTCCACAGGCATATCTACAATACATGCTACATTGATTCCATATTTTCTATTTATTGGTTCTATGTCCGGATATTTGTTTCCAGAATCCCGAGCAAGTACAGCATTAATAGATTTCTTTCCTATTTTGGAACGGGCATTATTGACTGGATGATTCCTCAGTAATTTAACAGCCTGAGTTGTAAATTCATTGACCAATTTTGCTGATGTTTTTGCTGCCACTGTGTTTTCCTGGGGTTCTGATACACCAATATGAGGTTTAGCTATTGTAGGTTTGGCTATACCCATCCCGTTAATTCTGTCATAAGCCGGATCTGTATTTGATATCTTTTCAGATAACTTTATTTTGTCATGTCTAAAACGGATAGTTACTCTATGGGCAATAGTTGGCTCTATAACAACTGACGCACTTATGTCGCTAAAATGAATTTTTTCGTTCAATGTCTTGCAAATTGATGCAGCTTCTTCCTTACTGATTATCCTTCCAGCTCGTCTGTCGATAATTTGTAAATTATCATCAATTGTAGCGAAGTTTCCTCGCATTGCTAAGTCGCCTTCTTTGAAATCTATGTTGCAGCCAATTGATTCTATTACACCCCTGCCAACATAACTGCCATCTTTGAAACTATAGCCTAGCATATTAAATACCGCTATATCAGATTGCGGAGCTATTCCCTTTCCGACACTAATCACTTGCCCCATACATCCGTTTCTAGTAAGTGAGTCCATGGAAGGCGTGTATGCTGCCTCAAGAGGTGTTAAATCATTTAAGGAATGATGCGGAAGGTCACCAACACCATCAAGAAGAACATATACAATCTTGATATTGCTACTGAGTCGCGAAGACATATACGCCTCAGATCATTACTCATAAATTTATCTGTAGTGGAATATTACAATTACAGATCGTGATATGGTTTCAGCGTAACGAAATGTAATTTTTAGATGTCTCTGAATAGAAAATGATTAACACCTGACCATAAGTTGATAGTATCGTTTAGTCATATTAGTAAACTAGGAATTTATTCTGACTATACTGTGCGCAATACCCTTTCGAGAGTTATAAAACATATATATATATACATTGGATAATATCGATTGTTCGATGATTTATCATCCAGATACATTAAAAATAATCTTATTAAGAATATAAATACTAATTTGTTATAACTAATATTTTCAGCTTTTTATTTTCAAAGTATTTAAATTTCTAATATAACTAGTTTTTAAAATATAAGCATTATCCATCAGGGTCATATCAAAGGAATTCTACCGTACTGCCTAAGTATTATTAGTCTATCTTCTTTTTAGATACGTATCTGCTAACTAGATCGCCATTCTCATCTTTGCTTGCTAAAATGAATCGCCATTTTTTCTCTCTAGCTTCTCTTATGCCTACTCTCGAAGAAGAAATTATTCTCTGAGGCTTTATTCCATATTCTATATGAAGTTGAGTTCTTGCATTTGTCATGTCTTGTCCATCTAGAGATTTATCGATCCTCAGTGCCTGCGTAAGTTTTCCTGGTCCTGAAGACAGCGCTAATTCGTCATCAGTATTACGCAAGATCTTCATAATATGGACACCTTCCAATGGTTGTAACGCCCTAATAAGAACTGCCCCCGCTTTAACTTCAGACGATCTTGCAGATACGTTTACACAATAGTAATTTCCATAAGTGAAATAAACATAAGCATGACCAGCTTCTCCAAACATTGACCTATTCCTAGGAGTAAGTCCTCTATAGGCATGACTTGCTCGATCTTCATCGAAACCATATGCTTCTGTTTCAACAATTAAGCCCGACAATCTGTATATTTTATTATTTGATTTACGAATGATACGAACAAGTTTTTGTCCAAGTAACTCTTTTGCAACAAGTTCAGTAGATCTGTAATAGAATCCCTGATTTGGGATATTTAAAAAATCATCTTTGCAATTGTCATATGACATAGATACAACAACAACAACTTTGAATAGCAAATATTTGGTTTTCGATCGATAATAGAGTAAGCGATCTATTACAATGTAGCAATTAGGAGATATATATATCATTTAATATAGATAACCCAGCAAGTATATACTTACTCGCATTATAGTTCAAGCAGCAGAATATGATGTTGAGTATAACAATCAATCGAATAAAGACCAGATAGATTATAGTTGTATATTGCAATTGTTTCATGATATCAGAAGTAGCTAAAAAGCTTTACAACACCTTGCTAAAACAACTAGTAAGTACTATTATGGATAATAATACTGCAGAACTAAAGAGTTCGTCATCGCAATCAAAGCTGCCTTGAGCAGGTATAGGTGGGAAGAGGAAGAAAAGATTACTATTGCCAAAACATCCTTGCTAAAGACATATTTAGCGCTTTTAGAAACCTTATTCTGAACTAACTATTATTTATATCAAAATAGTCATGAATGGAACAAGAATGATTTCCAAATCTTTATTTGAAACATTATGAGATACATTACTATAACGAGATGATAATTTATAGGATTTGTAGTTTCAATTAATATTTGGATTATTTAATACTAAAAACCTTATTAATATCTGATTACTTTATTAAGCAAACGAATGCAAAAATAGCCAATGATGGTCATAGTGTCGAGAATGGGGCTCAGATATTTACTTTTGCTAAAGAAGACGAACCATCACTCAAAAGGATTCTAATTGTAGATGATGATCCAGATATTACTCTAACCTTCAAATCTGCCTTAGAAAATGAAGATGATAAACTTGAAGTACATACATTTAATGATCCTATATCATTATTATCACAATTCAAGCCAAGTTTCTATGATTTATTGTTAGCTGATATTAATATGCCAAATATGAATGGATTTGAATTATGTAGAGAGATATTGAAAGTAGATGTTAATGTAAAGGTTTGTTTTATTACCGCCGGAGAAATAAATCACGAAGCTGTAAGAGAATTATATCCAACAATAAATATAGGATGTTTTATAAAAAAGCCAGTTAGAATAGATTATTTGATAAAGAGAATAAAAGCAGAGTTAGAGTAGTAATAGCAATAATAATGGTTTGGAAAGTAATGGAATGCCGTATCAATATTACTGTTGAAAGTCTTATCATTAAACGACTTTCTACAGTGCTTACAGAGTACTTCTATTATTTATCTATCCATCTTTCTTTATATTATCAGTAAGATAGGTTTTACTTGTCTATCCAACGACTTTTCCTTTAAGCATACATACTAGCACACCTTTTTTGTCAGGAAGTGATCTGGTTAAAGTGAACATATATGTATTAGTATTAGAAAGATTAAAGCTTGACTGGAAGACATTCAGAAATAGAAGCAATCAATCTTAGTATTGTTGATATGCTTTCTCTATGATTTCTGTGTGACTTCCTTATTCTTCCACTTGGATTTTAAATGTAACTGAATTGTCAGTATTAT
>DATFPS010000131.1:0-2267 GCA_035264705.1 Nitrososphaeraceae archaeon
TCCCTAGTACCAGTCTTGTTGTCCCACCATGTCACATATACATTGTCTCCAGATGCAGCAATGTTGGAATCTTCTGAACGTCCCATAGCATTGCTTAAGTTGATGGCATTATCAAACGTCTCTCCATTATCTATACTTCTTGCAAAGAAAACTTCCCAATTACCAGTCTTGTTGTCCCACCATGTCACATATACATTGTCTCCAGATGCAGCTATAGGTGCCAAAAATAGTGGGACAAACCTTGTCTGCTCCTGTGCATTAGCTGTATTTATGGATTGCATAGGAGTCATAACAATGACATTTGCTGACAACAATAGCAGTATTGTTTTAGATATCAATAATTTATTTTGGTACTCTCTTTCAGTTCTATACTTTCCCATTTTCTTTTAACAAATTTTTTATTACATATATATCATTCTCTAGTTTTATTACATTTATAAAAAAATCATAAATAACTATGCCTAATAATTAACTAGATCTCCCAAGAATGGTCATATGATAACAGCTAAACATAAATCATTTCTGTGGACTAGGACAAGTATTAATTCTAGTTTGTATCTCTTTTTCTTGTGGCTTTTTAAATAATCAAACAAATATCTTGCTGATCCTCTAGCAAAGCCTGCTCCTTGCTCATAAAAGGTATTAATAACCTTTAGTTTGTTTGAATCTATTAACTCTTGATAAAATCCAAGCATATAATCTCGAAGAACATCAATGATATATATCGAACCACCAAGAGCGTATAATCGTCGTATCAGGTAGCTACCAATATTTTGTTTAAATTCAGAGATGAGGTGAGAATAATGGTGTATGTGGGGGCCTATTTACTAAGAATTACAAATGATTTTTGTATCTGCATCTGGAGTAGAATTGTGTTTAAAGCGTGCGATACTGTCACAAACTTGATCACAGTCACCTGGTGGAAAGTGTTTTAGCCTCCAAAGAGAGGTGTGTTAATTTTACCAATTTTTAACAACCAGAAATTATATTCTGATTCTTAAGACGCTTATACCAATCAGGATATTTCTTCTCTATATTTTCTTGTAATATCGAAGGTATTCTGTTTTATACAGAATTATTAATTATACTTTTTATTCTGCTACCAAAATATTCAATTGAGAGTTTTAGCATCTCTATGTTATTACACTTTACAATCAATCTTTAATTATAGAATAAGACTCCTCAAAAGATAGGTGTTTTATGACAACAAGATATGGCGATAGACCTAAATCTATTGTATCTTTCCTATGATCAGTAATGGGTGTCTCTAATAGCTTTTCTTCTATCCGCTGATAACAAGTAGATATTCTTATTCCTCTTTCAGAATTTGGCAAAGAATAACTCTGATATCTATTTATATGATTACTTTCCTTTATATATTCAAGTCCCCTTCTAATAATATCTTTATCTACTAAGTATAACTATATAGTGATGCCAGATTTTTATTTAATACAATTTATTATAGTCCAATGGAAAAGTGTATATGATGCTGCAAAAACAAGAGCAGAAAAAACAACAACAACTACAAGCAAAACTTAGCACAATCTTTAAACAAGAAATATGTGACATTCCTCAAGCTTATGGATCCTTGTATACTAAGGAGGGGAAATATTGTGCACTGGCAGCTATAGTGAAATATTTCGGTTACGATGTAGCGGCAGAAAAAATGAAAGATGATGATATTACATACTATTCAGAATCTATTCCAGTGAACATAATGGAAAGAATAGAGAATTTTGTCCCTTATAACAGTATTACAGATTATCCAAAGTGTTGTACGAAATCAAAATATTATCATTATAGTTTAATGTGTCTGATTATCCATTTAAATGATCATCATCAAATGACATTTACAGAAATAGGAAATTGGTTACAAATTAAAGGCTTATAGTGAATACATCAATATAATAAAAAGCTATAAAGAACAATATTTCAACTGGAAATACATTTATGTTCAACTTGTTTACTTACAGCAATGAATAGCAATGAATCAATTAACAAAAACTTCGGACAGGTGGTATCTTGATAACAAAAGTGATATGGCATTATCTAACAAAACAAAAGAGTCAATGATGCCACAGGATAGTTTGATAAGAAATAGCCTCAAATCATAACACCGTTTTTTAAAAGACTCTTGTATTAGATAGAAATTTTCAATAATATATAGTATTACAAATTTCATATAAAGTTAGAACTATTGCTAATCGCTATCAATATATAGATGAAAGGTATTGTACGGTTTTGCCATGTTAAGAATGGCAGCAGAG
>DATFPS010000132.1:0-2933 GCA_035264705.1 Nitrososphaeraceae archaeon
ATATTTGCATCGCATATCTTGATATTCAATTGTTTGCAAGTACACATGGCTCTCTCTCTATCACTTGCTCTACCTTAATCGTTAACCACTGTTAGTATATTATAATATATACTGAATTATTACAGTCCTATAATATTATAAATTATGAAGATAATCATGTGATTTATCGATAATTTTTGTCAAATTATTAAAGCACAATATTAAAAAATGGAAGGATAATAATTCTTTAACAATGCTACTATGTATAGAGAATTACCACTATTAGACAATTTATGATAGGCATATATAATAGGAAATATACACATTTCTGCGTCCAGTGAAAATCACAATACCAGTTCTAATAATTCTATATACGATTTTGGTTTTTAATTTTATACCAAGTTACCAACAATCTGCTAAAACTGAAAAAATAATTATCAATGATCCTAACCTAAAGGCGGAGTTGGTTTCTGATGAACTTGAAAGGCCTACTACTATGGCATTTTTGGGTCCTAACGACATATTGGTTTTGGAGAAAAACAAAGGTACAGTACAGAGGATTGTAGACGGTAAGATGTTACCAGAACCGGTGCTTGATGTTAATGTTGCAAACAAGATCGAAAGAGGTTTGCTTGGAATTGCTGTGTCAAAGAACATTACCAATGGTACCAATCAGCCCACATATGTTTTCCTCTTTTATACAGAAGCCGAAGTAGAAGGTAGTGATATTTGTCCTGTAGCTGGCGAACCTTGTACAGGAGGACCTATTCCTCTTGGTAATCGTCTCTACAGATATGAATTAATAGATAATAAATTGATAAATCCTGTACTTCTTCTAGACTTGCCAGCTACACCATCACCTTCTCACGACGGTGGTGTAGTCAAAATAGGCTCTGATAATAATGTATATGTTATAGTTGGTGATCTTAACTTTAATAAAATTGAAAGTGCATATACACTTGCCCAAAATGCTATTGATGGGCCGTTTCCAGATGGAAGAGGAGGAATACTTCGTGTTACTCAGAACGGCGAAGTAGTAGACGGTATAGGCATACTTGGAGATCAAGATCCTTTAAACAAATATTATGCCTATGGAATCCGGAATAGTTTTGGAATTGGATTTGATCCTGTAACTGGCAATTTATGGGATACAGAAAATGGAGCATCACATGGAGACGAGATTAACTTAGTCGAACCAGGATTTAACAGTGGACATAAAGGTTTAATGGGATTGGCCTCTCTTTCCGACGGATTTGACCCTGATAGAGATCTGGTAGACTTTGGAGGAAAAGGAAAGTATAGCGATCCTGAATTTGAGTGGATTGAAACAATAGCTCCTACCGCTATTACATTCCTTAATTCAGATAAATTAGGCAAGCAGTATGAAAATGATATGTTTGTAGGCAGTGCAAAGGATACACTCTATCATTTTGATTTGAATCAAGACAGAACAGCCTTATTGCTTGATGGGACATTATCTGATAAAATAGCAGATAGTGATATAGAAAATGAAGGTATAACATTTGCTAAAGGTCTTGGCACAATTACAGATTTAGAAGTAGGACCTGATGGTTATCTATATGTAGTTAGTTATCACGGTGGAGCAATATATAGAATAGTTCCAATGAATAATGGACCTTCAACGATCGATACAACAGAAGATGTAGAAGCTCCTGAAGTCCCTGAAGATATTGTAGATGTAGAAGAAGAAGTAGAAGAAGAAGAAGATGTAGATGTAGAAGAATAAGATTGAGAAATTTACAAGCACAAGGATACCAAGTACCATAATATCTATAGAAACTAAATGCTTTCCATATTTGTTTATCAAATTCCAAAGAAAATTCTCTGCAACAGACATGTTTCTTTCTGCTGCTGAAAGATAAATATCCAGAATTGATTTGTTGCTAAGTTTAATTGCAACTCATAACCAAAAGCAGTCATTATATGTTTTGATTTGTGCGTATCATCGATAATGAATTCCAATACCTTTCTTCGTCTGTCTGTGTACGATATTCTTTCAGATTTGTATTTTTGAATCCATTCCAGATAACAACAGTGGTGATGGTTGTTGTTGTTTTTGTGGCATTCGTGGTTAAGTTTGTTTGTTGTGCATAACCAGCTTCTAAAACAGCTATGGATGAAACAAAGAATCAGAAGAAAAATCCAAATATTATTATATTATCATTATATGTCTGTACATAAGCTTCTCTGTCAAGACACAACTTAGTCTTAGTTCTTTATTAAATTATATTTAACCTAACATAATAGTTTTGTTTACTACTTGTCACAACGTATTTAGAATACTATTTAAGAATAGTAGTGTTGGAAATAATAATTGTGCTTATTTATTTCTAATTAACCAATGAATTGAATGAATAAAAAAATAAATGGATCAATTCGGAGTGAATCAAATCTTGTATTAGTTGGCTAAATAAATGTAATTTTTAACATTAATGAATAAGACAAAAATATTTTGATTAAAGAAAAAAATGATGATGGTGTATATGCATGTAGAGTGAATGCATCACTATTTGTCATTGTAAACATATCTTCATTCTTAGTATAATTATAGACGTTCTCTTACATCTTCACAGTTGTTTGTATGTGTATCACCTTTACTTGGCTCAAAGTCTATTATTACATCAAGACCATCTCCACAATCAATATAATCTGCACCTCTTCCTCCTTCAAGAATGTCATTTCCATCCTGTCCATATAATTCATCATTACCATCTTCACCTACTAGAAAATCATCTTCCAATCCTCCAAAGATAACGTCATCTCCTCCTTCACCACCCTGGAGGTTATCATCTCCACTATCACCGTATAGTCTATCATCACCCAAACGACCCTGCAATACATCATTATCAGCTTTACCATACATTATATCCTCCAGATCACATCCAAGCATAATATCATGGTCCTTAGTGCCATCAGTTGTAATAATACTACCA
>DATFPS010000133.1:0-10778 GCA_035264705.1 Nitrososphaeraceae archaeon
TCTGACGAATTGCGTTTAATGTCTCTATTTCAGAGCATAACAAGCGCAACAGCACGAGATTGTATTTTCGACGAAAGGATGGACCGTGTCATATTTATTGTTCACAAGGGACATATGGGTCTCGCGATCGGAAAAGGAGGATCGACAATCAAGCAACTTCAAAATGTGGTTGCAAAAAAGGTCGAGCTAGTTGAATATTCCGATGACCCATGCAAATTTATTTCTAACATTTTAAATTCAGAGATGATAAATGACATTAAGATTAATGAGAGAATGGATGGTACGAAACAAGCGGTCGTTATTGTAGACGCCAAGAAAAAGGGAGTTGTTGTAGGCAGAGAAGGTAGAAATGCTGAAAAGGCGAGGATTCTTGCAAAGCGATACTTCCAAATATCCAATGTTCTTATAGTAAGTGAGGAACAAACTCTAAATAATGATAAACAAGTGAATATATGATGGCTAAATCTCCGTTAGGACTATTTGCTGGACGAGTTCTGAGATCTAAGAGGAACCGAGGCAGATGGGCAAACAAGTATTACAAAAGAAGAATGTTGATGTTAGATAAGAAGGCCAATCCATTAGAGGGTGCGCCGCAGGCGAGAGGCATAGTACTAGAAAAAGTAGGTATAGAGTCAAAACAACCCAACTCGGCGGTCAGAAAATGTGTTAGGGTCCAGCTGATCAAAAATGGTAAATCAATAACGGCTTTTCTTCCACGAGACGGTGCCCTGAACTTTGTCGACGAACATGACGAAGTAATATTAGAAGGGATTGGGGGGTCAATGGGAGGAGCAATGGGTGATATTCCTGGTGTTAGATGGCAAGTTTTTAAAGTAAATGGTGTATCGTTGAAGGAACTTGTCTATGGTAGGAAGGAAAAACCGAGGAGATAGTAAATGAGCGGCAAAGAACAAGTAAATATCATGTTATTTAATAAGTGGGACACAACTAAGATTGAAGTAACTGACGTAGGTCTAAGTAGAGTAATCGCATTGAAACCAGCATCAGTGATTCCAATTACCTTCGGAAGACATGAGCACCAGAGATTAAAGAAGTCTGACGTAAATATAATAGAAAGACTATCCAATAAAATGATGCATTTTGGAAAAAAATATGCTAAAAATACAGGTAGAATGGGAGGAAAAAAGGCCCGTGTATTGAATGTAGTAAGAACTGCCCTTGATATTATCTACATAGAAACAGGTAAAAATCCAGTTGAATTGTTGGTAAGGGCAATAGAAAATGCCTCTCCTAATGAAGATACCACTCGTATTGTCTATGGCGGAGTTGTATATCATGTTTCGGTAGACGTAGCGCCGCTACGAAGAGTAGACCTTGCGCTGCGTTTCATAGCTGAGGGCGTAAGGGAAGCAACATATTCAAATCCGCAAACTATTGAAGAAGCATTAGCAAAAGAGATAATCTTGGCAGCAAATAATGATATGGCAAGTCATGCTGTCAAGAAAAAGAATGAGCAGGAACGTATAGCAATGGCTTCTCGTTAGCGCTGCATTCTTATTTCATTTTTTGGCTTTATACGATGAAAATTTTTTGTCTTTTCTGCATCGAACTAAATCATTAAAGTTGGCCTATTCTTGTAATGTAATCTATTAAAATTATAATTATGATAATTAATTCAGATAATCCGTCCTATAATGGTCAATGTATTTTGTAGAGCATTTGCAGTAGTATTTGATAATGTTGACATTTGTATTGTATGAAAGTTAAATAATTGGATACCAGAGTCAGAGCAATATATATGAGCGGTAAGGACGAACATATCTTTACAAAAGCTGCTTTAATGAGTACAAGATCTGGAAAAGAAATCATAAAAAGAACCTTACTTCGAGAAAAAGGCTATAAACAATTTGCTATATATAAGCAAAAATATGAAAAGGAATTTGGCGATTTTACAAAGAGATTCTTAATGTCGTTACATGAGCGCATTAATTCTGATTCCAGCCCATCTGCCACAATGAAAAAATTTACCAGTGAAATCGGTTCTTCAGAACTAATCCTTGATGACATGAAACTCAATGACGTTAAAACAAGATTATCAAGACCCGAAATTCTCGCTGACAGAATACAGAGGATTTTGAATTCTAATTTCGTCAAGATGACCTTCCCAGTTTTCAATGCATTGTTTGATGGTGCTTCTATCTATTATAAGGAAGAAATTTCCAAAGACTTGAAAAATTCAATTATTGATGGTCATATTATGGCTATCGATCTCAGTGAACCTATGGATAGAATAATTGACGAGGATGAGGACGCCGAATACCTTGATGACTATAAGCTTATGAATCCCTATATTTTGGAAATTGCGAGAGAGAAAATTTCCCAAGGTGGAGACTCTGTGTTAAAAGCATTTGAAGAGGGGTTTAAGGACGCTAGACTAGGACAGTACATCGATTATAAGATGAAGACAAAGCCGGAATCTATCAACTATGAAAATATGGTTATATGTTATAAGAAATATCGTGCAGTAATGGGAACTGCTGGAAGGAATATGGCATTTAACCGTCCTCCTTTGGGTGATATATTTTATTTAGGCATGGCAAAGGCAGCAGAATGTGTTGGTTGCGGAAATGAAATTCAGGATGCTATAAAGCAACGGTTTATTAAAATACCATCATGGCCTCTCTACTATTCACTCATTAGCAAGGATGTTAGGAAAGCATTTGAAATAACAATGAAAAAAAGTGAAATTTATTTAAAAGAAGCAGACTTTGCAGTCCATATGCTTCCATTAGAATTTCAATTCAAACCATTCTTAGAATTTTTATTTCTGACAGTTAATCATTATAACCAATATTGGTATAATGAACTTATAAAAGCCGACATGATTGATTCTTTTCAAAAGGATTTTAACATGTCAGTAAGAAGATAAGACTCCCTACAAATAGCTCTTTATCTCTTGGTGTATGGAACGTCAAACACATTTATCAATTTGAACTTGGAATAGTGTCATTTTTACAATTGATTCTAAAGACTTGATGTAAGTCTATAACTTCGAGAATTAAAATACAGAGATAAATGTTTGCTACTATAGTGGAGTCTGGTTAATACGTTGCATACCATCAATCATGAAATTGCTATAGGACTTATTATTCTTTAGCTTATACGGCTAACAATTTAAGTTATCAGAGCCAAGATACTGCATGTCTTTATATTACTTTTTTTTGAATTACCAATTGATCAAATTATGATGTGGTCTGAAGTTTACCGACCTATGAAAGTCCAGCAAATGGTAGGAAATGAAGGTGCTCGATTGGCAGCCGTAAAATGGCTCTCAGGATGGATAGATGGTAGTAGGCCGTTGCTTCTAGTAGGCCCACCTGGCATAGGTAAGACCACGCTCGTACATACGTTATCAAAGCAGTTTAATTATGATTTAATAGAATTGAACGCCAGCGATAATAGGAACAAAATAGGCATTGAAACTCGGATTACGCCAATATTCTGTAATAAGAGCCTATTTGGAAGAAAAATGCTGTTATTCTTGGATGAAGTTGATGGAATCTCTGGCAGAGAGGATACAGGTGGAATTGATTCTCTGACAACTATAATGAAAGAGCCAATGATCCCTGTTATCATGGCCGCAAATACAAAGAATACAAAGATTAAAGATCTTGCAAAGATCTGCAAAGTCATAGAATTAAATTCGATTCCCCCTAGATTGTTAATGCTATTCCTAGATCACGTTCTAAAGGAGGAGAACGAGCAACTAAGTCCTGATGACAAAGTTTCAGTTGTGAATAATAGCAAAGGAGACATTCGTTCGATGTTGAATAATGCACAGTCTAAATGCGCCGGGTATAATTCAACTCATAGCGATACATTTGAAATTGATATTGCTGAAGCGATAAATGGTTATTTTTCCGCTAGTGAATTTGAGGAAGCAAAGAACTTCTTATCTCAAGCAGATGCCGCTTACCTTGATCCGCGCTTCGGTATGTCAGCGGAAGAAAGACGAAAAGATATGATAAATGCTTTGTTTTCAAGCATCGTTTCTTCGTCTATAGATCTAGAAGGTCTTGCAGACGCTTTGGCTGTACTTTCAAAGATAGATGTAATAGTTGGGAGAATAGGCCAAAATAGATATTGGAGGCTTTTGAAGTATCTCGATGTTATGATTGCATACGGCCTATTTAGCAGTACTCGCCAAAAGGGAATAAAATACAACCAATATGGTTTTATATGGCCTTTAATGAACCCTATTTTTGTCAGAGGTCAGTATATGAAAAATCTACTGTCGGCTCTATCGAAGCAAACTCATGTTACAAAAAGCATCTTCGGATCGATTTATTTCCCATATCTTCTTCAATTACTAGTTGATAAAAAAATAGACCCAAGAGAATTTTCAAATATTTCAAACCTTGATGAAAAATTTGGTGAGGCTTTGACGAAAGAAATGGATCTTATGATGGGAAAAAAGAAATGAGTAAACTATTACTTGAAGAATACGCAAGATGGTTAGTCAATTACAAAAGAAGATGCAAATGTTGTGGAAGCTAATGCAATTCGGAGATTTTGCTAGTCATCAAAATTCTCAAGACTTTTCAAATATATGGAATGTCCGGTTTGGGTAAAATCAGTCGCTTCCAAAAGAGAATTTAAACGACAGAAAAACTGTAGTTAATCGTTTCGTTTTTGGCGACTCAGCCAAAAGTGTAGATTTCGGTCTTGAAGAGGAGTCCGATAAACTATGGTTTCACAAGCACGCAGCTGCAATAAATGCTCGATAGAATATAAAGTATATCAAAAACTACTGGGGATATTTATTAAATATATGTATAGAATAGCAAAGGTTCAAATTTAAATGATAGTAAACTCTTCAATACATATGTCTAGTGAATACGAAAAAAATGTAGGAACACTTCTAGCGGAGAAAATGGAAAATTTAGAAGAATTAGAAAAGAATCCAGATACCAAGAATATTCAAAAGAAAATACTTATGTCTGAAATTGAGACTCTGCAATCTCTTTTCGAAAACTACAATCTAGGAATGAACTATTTTCGTAGAGCACGAGGTGGAAGAACTGGACTTAGAGAGTAGCTCATTTCCTTTTCTGTAAGTGTTATGAGTCATTAATCGGTTTGTTCGTGTACAATTGAAGTCAATAATTATTTATGCGATGAGAAACTTATAAAATGAACTTTAGTTAGAATAAGATAGGAATCTGCCATAACGCAAATATCGTAATTTCTTAGTCAGTATACATGACAATATATGAAAGTTATAAAAAAACAACTTAATGTCTTATACAAAATGTATATCCACGCTTGACTTCTCTTAATTGATGAAGATTGTGAAACTTAGTTATGCGCAGACTGAATTTTCTGCATTGACTGAACAGATAATGTAGCAGATTATATTAAATAGTAAAATTTATTGTAATGAATTTATATAGGCAATTCTTGGGATTAATACAAGGCCATGCATGAGGAGAAAATAAAGAAATTATATAATATGAGAAAAATGGCTGAAGGGGGTGGCGGCGAAGACAAAATAGAATCTCAGCATTCAAAAGGTAAACTTACTGCAAGAGAAAGAATCAGTCTTCTTTTAGATGAGGGTACCTTTATTGAAATTGATAAATATGTAACTCATAGAAGCGACGATCCTGAAAGTACGAAATACTATGGTGATGGCGTTATTACCGGATTTGGTACAATCAATGGTCGCCAGGTTTTTCTCTATGCATATGATTTTACAATATTAGGAGGATCATTGGGTGAAATGGCAGGGAAGAAGACTGTTAAGATTATGGATCATGCTATAAAGGCTGGGGCACCCCTTATTGGCATTATAGACTCTGGTGGAGCACGAATTCAGGAAGGTGTGATGAGTCTTGATGGATATGGCGATGTCTTTTTTAGAAATACAATGGCATCAGGTATGATACCACAGATTACTGCAAGTATTGGACCTTGTGCCGGCGGTGCAGTTTATTCTCCTGCCATGACAGATTTTGTTATTATGACCGAAAATGTTAGCCAGATGTTTGTTACTGGACCTGAGGTGGTGAAGGAAGTCTTGAGTCAAGAAGTGTCATTTGAAGAATTAGGCGGTGCTAGAACCCACGCCTCAAAATCTGGCGTAGCACATTTTATCGCCAAAAATGAGTACGAGTGTATGGATAAAATAAAAAAATTGTTATCGTTTATTCCGCAAAATAATACAGAAGAACCCCCATTAATAGAAAGCATAGATGATGTGAATAGGATTGATCCTAATATTATAAACATTTTGCCAGAGAATCCATATGAACAGTATGACATGACGCAAATAATAAAATCCTTAGTTGATAACGGTGAATTTTTTGAGATTCATGAACTTTTTGCAGAGAATATATTGGTAGGTTTTGCAAGACTGGGAGGAAGGTCAGTAGGTCTGATTGCCAACCAGCCTATGTATCTGGCAGGAGCACTCGATATAAATTCTTCAAACAAAGCCGCGCGTTTCATCCGGTTTTGCGATGCTTTTAACATTCCGATCGTCACTCTCGTCGATACGCCTGGATATCTTCCTGGAACTGATCAAGAACATAACGGTATCATTAGACACGGGAGCAAGTTACTCTATGCATATTGTGAAGCGACTGTTCCAAAAATCACTTGCATTATAGGCAAAGCTTATGGCGGTGCGTATATTGCTATGGGAAGCAAAAATTTGAGGGCTGATGTAAATTATGCCTGGCCAACATCGGAAATAGCAGTACTAGGACCAGAAGCAGCAATTACCATCATACATAGAAGAGATCTGAAGGGATCTGCAGATGCAATAGCTATAAAAAAGAAGCTCGCTAAGGAATATCGAGAAAAGTATGCTAATCCGTATATAGCAGCAGAGAAGGGTATTATTGATTTGGTGATAGATCCGATGGAGACAAGACCAATGATTATTCGGGCTATTGAGGCTTTAGCCAATAAAAGAGAATCAAGGCCATGGAAGAAACATGGAAACATAAACCTATAATAATAACATGGTGAACGAAAATTGGCGACCAAAATTTCTAGCATTTTAATTGCGAATAGGGGCGAAATTGCTCTTAGAGTTATAAGAGCTTGCAGAGAGTTAGGAATAAAATCAATAGCGATTTATTCAGATGAAGATGCTAGATCAATACATGTTAGAAGAGCAGATGAATCTTATCATATTGGTCCAGCAGCCGCCTCTGAGAGTTATCTTAATGTCGATAAGTTAATTGAATTGGCAAACAGGGTGGGAACAGATGCAATTCATCCAGGATATGGCTTTCTATCCGAAAACGAAAAATTTGCAGAGACATGTGAAAGAAATGGCATTATATTTATCGGGCCAAAAAGCAATGCAATGGAAGTTACAGGAGATAAAATGAAATGTAAGTCTATTATGAAAAAAGCGAAAGTTCCAACGGTTCCAGGTAGTGATGGAGTAATCGAAGATGTTGACCGCGCGGCAGATATAGCTCATGATGCAGGATATCCTGTTCTTTTAAAATCTGCGTTTGGAGGAGGAGGTAGAGGTATTCGCCTTGCCAATAATGAAAAAGAGTTAAGACAGGAATTCGAGATGGCCTCTGCAGAATCAAGAGCCGCTTTTGGAAAGTCCGCACTTTATGTTGAAAAATACCTTGAGAGAATTAGACATATTGAATTTCAGTTGATAATGGATTCCCATAGGAACGGGAGACATATTTTCGAACGTGAATGTTCTATTCAGAGAAGACACCAAAAGCTTATTGAAATGTCTCCATCACCAATTGTTGATAAAAAAACAAGAGAAAGAATAGGAGAAATTGCCGTGAGAGCTGCAGCGGCAGTAGATTATTTAAATGCGGGTACTGCCGAGTTCTTGCGTGATCAGCAAGGAAACTTTTACTTTATAGAAATCAACTCTAGATTACAGGTCGAACATCCTGTAACCGAACTTGTAACAGGAATCGACCTCGTTAAATTGCAAATTGCAATTGCTCAGGGTGAAGAGATACCTTTCAAGCAAGAAGAACTAAAAATGCATGGCTGCGCGATTGAGTGCAGAATTAATGCTGAAGACCCTTTCTCTGAATTTGCTCCCTCTATTGGTCTGGTGCCTACCTGCTTTATCCCTAATGGTCCGGGTATTAGAGTAGATACATATCTATATCCTGGCTGTCATGTATCAGGATATTATGACTCTTTGGTTGCTAAATTGATCACGTGGGGCAACAATTTTGAAGAATCTCGAATCAGGATGAAAAACAGCCTATCAGAATTCGCAATAGAAGGAATTAACACAACCATTCCATTATTCAAAACAATAATGGATGAGCAAAATTTCATCAAAGGTGAGCTTTCAACTGATTACCTCGAAAGATTTGGTATAATAGATAAAATGAATGAGGATTCAAAAAAGAGATCAAAGAAAAGTTCTTCTGCGGCTGTTGCGGCAGTCCTTTTGCATTCAGAATTTATTAAGAAAGGCCGGCGCATTATCTCGAATGAAGCAGCACAGGCAAATTCAAGCTGGAAAAAAGTAACAGGGAGATATTGATGGAGCTTAAAGTAGCGGATCTGACGGAAGTCTTAGACTGCCAGGTCGTTCGCACTCTTAGTAATGGATCTATTATAATTAGAATCGGAAAAGAAGAACACAATCTAATTTTATTAAAATGGGAAAATGACGAGTACGAATTTATTTTAGATCATACTTTTCATTATGCCAAGATAATTCAATCAAATAGCATGGAAACAAAGATCTTCGTTGACGGCCAACCAATGACAGTTAGAAAACACTTGAAACTTACTCAAATCCTTGGAAAATCATTAGCAACCGCAGAGTTAGGAGGCGGTATAAATAATCTTACAAGCCAGATACCAGGCAGAGTGGTTAGTGTATTGGTAGAACCTGGGAACTCTGTGAAGAAAGGCGATGCAGTAGTGATCTTAGAATCTATGAAGATGCAGGTTGCAGTAAAGGCACACAAGGATGGCAATTTGAAAGAAATTAGAGTAAAGCAAGGAGCCCCCGTTGCAAGAAATGACGTTGTGGCAATAATAGAATAGAGACTACAATTATAATTTATTTGTTGGCATAGTGAATTATTATGTGAAATTGACTCAAATTGATTAAAACGGATGACATTTGTAATGTCATGCTTTCATTTTTTCTTTAGCTCATCCTTAATTTCATTGTAATTGGGTTCGATCAATGGGTTGTCTGAAATCCATCTGTATTGAACATTTCCATTTTCATCAAGTACGAATACAGAGCGCTTTGCTGCATTATAATCCTTTAATGTTCCAAGGTCTCTCATCACTATCCCATATTTTTTTATAGTTTCTCTATTGTAGTCGCTTAGTAGAGGAAAGTTCAGATGATGGTTCTTAGAAAAAATTTTATTCGCAAATGGTCCATCAATGGAAACTCCTATTACCTCAGCCCCATAATCCTTTAATTCACCTAATGAATCTCTAAAAGTACACATTTCCGCAGTACAAACTGGGGACTCCGCAGCGGGGAAAAATACTAGGACCACTTTCTTTTTTCGTAGGTCTGTTAATTTGTACATTTTCATATTGATGTCAGGTAATTCAAAATCAGGTGCCTTGTCGCCTTTGTTCGGAATATATGTTACTGATGTATTAGACATTATTATATTAGTATTAGAATTTGTAAATAATAATGCTTTTGGTATTTATCAATGATGCCTAGATTTGAAAGGTGAAAGCAATCTTAATCCGTCTACTACCTCTGACAGGACAGAAATAGTTTGATCAATCTCACTTTTTGTATTTTGAATTCCCAATGTCAACCGTAATGAACCTGTTATCTCTTCATAGGGAAAGCCCATGGCTTTTAATACATGAGATGGTTTTTGTCTTTTTACTGAACAAGCAGAGCCTGTGGATGCAGCAATACCGTGTTCATCCAATTTTATTATCAAGTCTTCGCCGTTCACTCCAAAAAAAGTAAAGTGTGCATTACCAGGATTTCTATTGTCGCGTACACCATTTAGTCGTGAATAAGGTATCTGATCTATTACTTTATCTATCAGATAATTTCGCAATGTCGTAAGCTTATTTTGGTATTCGGTAGATCTTTGGTGAGCTATTTCACATGCTTTTCCAAAGCCCACTACTCCATGCACATTCTCAGTACCTGATCTCATTAGAAATTCTTGCCCACCGCCATGAATTAAAGGGTCTATTTTTAAACCTTCACGAATGTATAATGCGCCTATTCCTTTTGGACCATTAATTTTATGAGATGATAAAGAAAGAAGATCTACTCCTAAGCTTTTCACGTTGACGGGGACCTTGCCAATTGCTTGAACTGCGTCTGTATGAAAAATAGTATTTCGTCCTTTGTCATGACTAATTTTGGCGAGCTGACTAATTGGCTGAATAGTTCCAACTTCGTTATTTGCAAACATTATACTCACTAAAGCAGTTTTCTTTTGAGATATAGCATCCTCTAGTACAGAAGGTTCTAATGATGCATCATTTCTTACAGGGAGATATGTCACGTCGAAGCCTTTTTTTTGCAGATCCCTGCATGGTTCTAGAATAGCTTCGTGTTCTATCATACTAGTAATAATATGATTTTTCACTGGATTCTGCTTTCTGGCATACAGAGCAGCTCCTTTGATTGCAATATTATCAGACTCAGTCCCTCCAGAAGTAAATATAATTTCGCGATGATTAGCGCCAATTAAGGATCCTACTCGTTTTCTTGCATTCATTATAGCATGAGATGCTTCCCTGCCAAGTGTGTGCAAAGAGGATGGATTCCCATAATGGTCTTTAAGATA
>DATFPS010000134.1:0-8547 GCA_035264705.1 Nitrososphaeraceae archaeon
TGTGCCATAGTGATTTTATCTTCTCTCTCTAAAGTTTCTCTGTACAGTAAAAGCATGTCTTCGGTCATATGCTCACGTAATTTCTCGTATCCTTCCTTTTCAACTACCTTTGTATACCAAGAATATCCTCCGAAAAGTTCATCTGCTGCCTGCCCTGAGAACATTACATTAATTCCATCCTCATGTGCAAGCTTTACTGCAGCGTATACGGGAACTGCCACCTCTATCTGTCCAGCATTTGTGTCTTCTATTGTATTAATAACTTCTGGAATCATCTGTTCTACTTCATCTTGAGTAAGTTCATTGACTCTTAGTTTAAGATCGAGTCTCTTTGCTATCAGTCTTGCAAATGCAATATCACTAGAACCCTGAATTCCACCAGTATAACAAATAACATCTCGTACCATTTTCTTTGCAAGCCAGGCGATAATTACACTATCAATACCACCTGAGAATATTATTCCGACTCTGTCAAAATCCTGCGTCCGCTTTTTCATGGCTGCAAGTAATACTTTTTCATACGCATTAACAGCCAAATCCATTGTTTTGTAGATTATTTTCCTTGAATGTACTGGTGAACGGGATACTTTGAAATTTTGTATTAAACCATCGGATTTGATAATTACTGCATGACCTGGTAATACCCTGTTTGTAGGTTCTTTTATTCCCACTTTCCATAACGCTTTACGTTCAGACGCAAATGCGATAAAATGATTATTTTCCCCATAGTAAATTTGTCTTACACCCATTTTATCTCTAACCAAAGCTATGTTTTCTGTCTCTTCATCCTTGATAACCAAAGCATAAACACCATCAAGTTCAGCAACAGTCTTTCTAATTGCATATAATAAATCATTGTTCTTGTTAAAATGATCTTCTAACAAATGGACAATAACTTCGCTGTCTGTCTGAGTAACAAATTGATGATGTTTCATTAGCCTTCGCCGAATTTTCTTGTAGTTGTAAATTTCTCCGTTATGCTCTAGAGTAAACTTTCCATTGCAGCTATGGAAAGGTTGCTGTCCATGAGTACCACCTACGATCGCGAGCCTTACATGACCTAAAGCATTACTACCAGAAAGCTCATGATATTCTAAACTTGCAAGAGAATCTGATTGTATGATAGAGTCAGCGACTGCTATTCCTGCCCCGTCAGGACCACGATTTGTCATGCAAGAAAGCATTGTCCCGACTAGAGGTACAACGTTTTCATTTCTTTTACTTAATATACCTGCTATTCCACACATATTATATCCCTACGAATTTTAAAATTGAGTTCCAATCTTATAGACAGGCAAATTACTTGATTTCAACTATAATATAATTATGTACAATGGCTTAAAAGTGTTAATACATACTAATACATTTAATTTAACTTTCCTCGTGACTTTATTTGTCATGATGAAGATAATATATATATATTGAGTGTTTTTATAATCTATACCATCTATCTAATTATAATCAAGTGTAGTTAGAATTGAGGAATAATTATATAAGTATTGTATTTTCAAAATAATTCAATAAATGCTAAATTTGATTTTGTGGTTCATAAAAAATTCAGAAGGAATGACTATATTCGATAAATGTATATTATTTTTTTTAAAAATTATCTATTTAGGTTTAAGAATTTTACTTAGACTTGCTTTAGGAAAAAAGAGAAGAGACAGACTCTATGTTAAACGAGGACTTGACTTTGGAGTTTTTTGGTACAAAGCTTTCAAGTTCTTAAGGCCAGGCAGTTCCACTTTATTAAAATTCAAAGTACCTAAATATGATTACGAATTTTATTGTAGGATTAACAAAGATGATTTTAAAATTATGACAATTCACGAAGATGATATAATAAAACGTTTTACTCCTAAAGAGGGAGATATAGTTATAGATATTGGCGCACATATAGGTCTTTATACAATAATAAGCTCAAAGCGAGTTGGTGCAAATGGAAAAGTAGTTGCTATTGAGGCTCATCCTGGCAATTTTGAAATGTTAAATAGTAATATCAAACTAAATCGATTAAATAATGTTATACCTTTGAATTATGCAGTATATTCTAAAGAAACGAAAGTAAAACTATATTTGCCTAGTGGAGAATCAGGCTTCACCAAATACAATACTATAATGCCAAATTGGATAAATACTCGAGAAAAATTTGTAGAAGTAAATGCTAACACGTTAGATTATTTACTACAATTAAATGAAATAAGGCAAGAAGAAGTAAATTGGATCAAGATCGATGTGGAAGGAGCAGAATTTGAAGTGCTAAAAGGAGCTAGCAATGTGCTATCTAAAAGTAAAGATATTGCAATTCTTATGGAATTACATGGTCCTCCGCATATTTATAGACCTAAAGTAGAAGAATTTGTTGATTTATACAATTTCAAAATAGAGTTTGAAAAGAGTTATGAGGAGAATGGATCAATGCATATAATTATGCAAAAATCTGCTTCAACAATGTGACTAACTTATTCATTAAGTATTAGGAGTGAACAAAACTTGTTGCTTTATTGTGAAGAATCTTTCCAAATTGTAACATATCTATATCTTTGAAGGGATTAATTTTTTGTAATACTGATGGCTCTTGACTTTCTTCTATGACACCTTTTCCACGCAGTTCTTCAACGATTTTCTCTCTTAGTTTTGGGTGGCAAATTTTGCTATGGTAAATGCAACCAAGTGATCCATCAATCATTTCTTTTAAGTGAATATCGCCTTTCTCTTCATGAAAATGTGGATTTCTGGTTTCTACTTGCATTACCTCAATTCCCTTATCCATGGCTTCCTGATTTTCAGTCGGCACAATTCCTCCAAACTCTTCAAGTAGATTTACTATTTCATAGGTTTCTACTGAAAAGCTCGACGAATAAGTTAGAAGCTCTGCTAATTTCATTGACATGCAATGTTCTCCTGAATTTCCTGTACGCATAACTTCGGTTTCAAAGCCAGTATAATAAGATATTAACGAATTAAGATATTGATTTGTTATCTCAGATACTCTCCCCCATTTCGAAAAATACACACCAGTCTCTGATATTTTTGGTTTATAAATCCAAGACACGCGAACCATCGTATATGGCGTATTCGACATCGCGATTCCTGAGGCATAAATCTTTACATATTCGTTTACTGCTCCAGGCACATAGTTGTCTGCATCGATAAATCCAACATGTTCTTTTCCTGCCATCTTCGTTAACAGCATTCCAATCATCATTCCCTCGGCCTTGCCATTTCTAACCATATCATCTGGACCAAATATACTAGTATAGCCAACCTCTCTCAGTGCCTCTGATAGTCCGGGATCTTTCTGATGTACAATCAACGCATTTTTTTCTGCGAACTGGTTAAATTGCTCAAGAGCCTCCTTTTCTAATTTGTATCTGTCCACAGGTTGTCTTGGACTATTGGATACAATAATTGTCAAGCAATCATGGGGAATCCCACTCAATACTCCTTCAAGTAACTTTAAACGCTCTCCTTTAACAGGTATGACTATAGCCATTTTTCTCTCAATTTCAGACATCTCTTCATTTCCTATACGTCGAATAGCTTCAGAAGTTGGCTTACCGTCACTAGATCCTGAATCCAATTCATAAACACGTTGAACCCCATGTAGACTTATCGATCCAAATCTTTCTGTATATCTTGGAAGGTCGACTCTCATACAAGCTAAAAGATCTAATTGTTTATAACTATTAGGAATTGAAAAGCATATATAGATAATTTAATTATTTTACTTTAAACACTGTTGTTCTCCACAAATAACTATATACAAATCAGTATAAAACTCCTAAGATTATGAATGTATATGCAGGAAAGGTTGTATCAAAAGAAAAAGCAAACAGTCGAGAAATTTATTAAAAGATTCGGAAAAGTAGAACATTCCTTTATTCTGAATGAAGTTAATATAGATTATGATACATTAATGAAAATACTAGAAGAATTGCGCAAAGAAGGGCATATAAAATAGCCAAGTGCTTTTAAAATGTTTTATTATCCAAACAATATTATTATTATCACTATATCATAGCTACACAGAATAGATAATATATTGGTGATAGCGATGATTTGATTATCCCAAAGTAAATGCTATGTCTTTTCTTATTCTTTGTCTATAAATTCATCTGGTTTGGGCGGTTCTGGATTCAAACCCTTTCTCTTCCTTATTTCTCCAACCAAATTTCTAAATATCGATTGAGGAACGGGTTGCCATGTCTTAAAGTAAGTGCTCCACATAGCTTTTCCAGCAGTTCCGCCACGCATAATCTCCGAAAGATCAAATGTTTCAGAGGCTGGTATTTCACCTTGTATAATCGAAATTACACCTTTTTGTTCAACATTCAATAACTTACCTCTTTTTCCTGATAATATACCTGCTACTGTGCCAATTTGTTCCTGTGGACATTTGACCTCCATTCCAAGTATGGGTTCAAGTAAAACTGGATCTGCGATTAACATCGAACCTAACATAGCTCTTCTAGTTGCAGGCATTAATTGTGCTAGACCTCTATGAGCTGGATCCTCATGTGGAACAAAATGATGTAATACAAACTTGACACCTCTTACGGATTCATGAGCAATAGGGCCAGAATGAATTACATCATCAAAGCCAGATTTAATAGAGTCCATCGACTCCTGTATAAACTGAACACCTTTTGTTTCATCAATTAGCATATTACCACTTACATCAATTGCGGCAACATTTCTTGCTTCATCAGCATTCCAACCTTTTTCTCGAAGAACCTTAGCCAGTTCCTTCTTATCCATATCTTCTTTGATTTGGCCATTTCTTATGAGCTCTATTATCTCATTGCCAAGCGATTCTATGCGCATGAAAATTTTGTTATGTTTATTTGGAGACTTGCTCATGATTGGTCCTGCTTTTGTACGGATAGTTTCACGATAGTTGATCAATGGTTGAGTAGTAGTTATATTAAGACCTGCTTCCTGCAAGAGCGATGTTGCAATTTCCAGATGCAAAACACCCATTCCTGCCATCAGAGTCTCACCTGTTTCCTCATTAATCTTAACGATGAGGTTTGGATCTTCCACCGTGATTCTACGTAATGCTTCAACAAGCTTTGGCAAATCTTTTGGATGCTTTGGTTCTACTGCAATCGTAACTACTGGTTCTGAAACATACTTGATTGATTCAAATGCTGGAATGCTTTTTACAGTCGAAATTGTTTCTCCTGCAACAGCATAATCAAGTCCAAGCAATGCAGGAATATTTCCTGCAGGTAACATGCTTACTACTTCTCTGGTATTACCCATGTAAATGTTTACTGACTGAACTTTTCCTGGCCTTTTTGCATCAATTAGGTAGATCTCGTCACCGTCTTTGACAGTACCTGAGAAGAGTCTACCTGTTGCAACTCTGCCTGCCTGTGGATCAACATTAATTGTTGTAACCATCATTACTGCTGGACCTTTTTCGTCACATGCCAAAAGTGATTTTCCAAGACCAGATTCTAAATCGCCTGGCCAGATTTTAGGGATTCTATATCGTTGAGCTACATGCGGTGGAGGATGATGTTGCACTACCATTCCTAGAACAGCCTCATGCAATGGCGCTCTTTCTGCTAAAGTTTTTATCATACCAGGATCGTCTGAAGTATAAGCGTCATAAACATCCTTGAAACTTACACCTTTTTTCTGGGCTACTTTAAAATTAAAGCCCCATCTGTCTTTTGCAGACCCAAATGCAACACTGTTTCCCTGTATACTTACTTTCCACTTTTCCTTAAGTTCTGGTTCGGCATAAATATCAACTAGTCTGTTAAATTCCGCGATAATATTTGAAAGCCATTTTTGCATAGCTGGTGGATCTAGTCTTAATTCCTTTACCAGTCTGTCAATTTTGTTAATATAAAGAACTGGTCTAACTCGTTCTTCAAGCGCTTGTCTTGTTACTGTTTCTGTCTGAGTCATAATGCCTTCAACAGAATCAGAAACTACTACAACACCATCAATTGCTCTTAGGGCACGAGTGACTCTTCCTGTAAAGTCAATGTGACCAGGCGTATCAATCATATTGATTACGTATTCCTTGCCTTCATTTTCATAAAATAGTGTAACATTCGCTCCACGAATAGTCATTTGTCTATTTTGTTCAAGTTTCATAGAATCAAGCGCCAAAGCTTGACCTGCAACAGAGGGAGAGATAATGCCTGATGCAGCTAAAAGACTATCACTCATAGTTGTCTTGCCGTGATCTACGTGGGCAATGACACCGAAATTACGAATCTGTTCCTTAGTACCAATAATCCTTAGAATATCCTGAGTTGATTTGAACTTTGGCATATATTCAAGCAAAAAATTTGCTGGAGGACTATTAAACGTTCCTTACATTCAAAATGGAAAAATTTTATTGTTTTACATCATATAAGCGAGTATATACATTTAATATTTATTTTTCTGAGAGCCTGTTTGTGTTAGAATTCATGGTTGCTCATTCTGATTTTATTCCAAATTCTGTAATCGTTACCGAACTCTTATTTGCCTTGGTCCTATTATGCATCAACCATTGTCCATTTGGCAAAATAAGATAATTCTGTGTTGCAGTCAATACAAATTCCTTAAAAGAGAAGATGCCACTTACTAAGATCATGTGCTTGTCTAGCACTCTCGATTCAAGCATGATTTGTCCTTTTCTATCCTTTAGCAAAACATGGTCGCGTTGAATTTTTTTTTTAATAAATTCTTTATTACAGAATATGCAGTTATTTTTTTCGATGATGATTAACGTATTTTCATTTGAATCAAGAATCGATGTTGTTACATATGGTCCCACACTATCCTCGCCCAGCGAAAACAAAACTTCATTGGCCATCTTTACAGACAGAGGACTATCTGTGATAAAATTATTTCCAAATAAAAGAGTATAAGGCAAATCGCTCATTATTTTATAGAATATTTCATTAATTATTCTTTGTGTGTAGCAAGGTAATATATGTTAAGTTGATTGATGCCCGAGATTACCTTAAATTTATACTTGGTTTTTATAGAGAAAATATTATTCTCTTTCTGTAGGCAATATATAATGGAAATAACTCTAGGCCATACTCCTGATGCAGATGATGCATTTATGTTCTTTGGCATTGCATGCGGTAAAGTACACTCTGTGGATATCAAAATCAAACATGTCATAGAAGACATTGAAACCCTCAACAAACATGCTTTAAGACATGATCTTGATGTTACAGCTATTTCCGCTCATGCCTATGCTTATTTGAAGGATTATGTAATATTACGTAGTGGGGGAAGTTTTGGCTTAAATTATGGTCCTATAGTCATTTCTAAAAAGAAATTAACATTATCTGAATTAAGAAAGAGTGTAATTGCTATTCCAGGTAAGATGACATCTGCTAATTTATTGCTAAATCTTGCCTTAGGAAAATTTAATGGAAAGGAGATGCCCTTTCAATTGATTCCTGAAGCCGTTCTAAATGATAAAGTAGATGCAGGTTTGATAATTCATGAAGCACAGATTACATATGATACTTCAAGACTTCATACCCTTTTTGATTTGGCGACTTGGTGGACTGCAAAAACGAACGGATTGCCAATGCCATTGGGTATAAACGTAGCAAGTAATAAATCAATGACATTAGAACAGATAAAGATATTTGATAGCCTATTCAAGGAATCAATTCTTTATGGCCTTGAACACATTGAATCAGCGGTAGATTATGCGATGAAATATGGAAGAGGGCAACCACGCGATGTGATAACCAGATTTATCAAAATGTATGTAAATGATATAACTATAGATATGGGAACAATCGGGGAAAAGTCAATAAAAAAAATGTTTGCAATAGCTGAAGAGAAGGGATTCTTATCGTTTTCTAAACTGAATTTCGCTTAGCTCTACTTTTACACCATAATAATATAAATCAAGAATTCATTATGATTTATATCTATATTCTGTTCATTTCTTTGAACTTTCCTTCGACGTATTGTTCGATAAGTAAAGGCAAACGAATTTTATTACAATTGGATGACGAAAGTGGATTCTATGACTTTATAGTGACAATGTGAAGTGTTGATTACATTCTAAGCCCGTATTTATGCTGGAAGTACTCTATCCCATCATATGTCAGATTCTTATAATAAGAGAAGTCCTGCTATATAGTTATATGTGCATCAGTAGTAAAAATATTAGAAATATGAAGGTAAAAGAGAGTTAATGATAAAGTGAGTATATGGAAACTCTAGTGACAAAGACAGAATAAGTGATTATATGTTAAAATCTGAAAGCATTGATTGGTTTGGTTAATAATTTCAAAAAAAAGAATTACTCTTATAGACTTAATAGCATAGGATACTGCTGCTAGCAAATCATAATAAAGAAAAAAAGCATTCAAATCTTCATTCATAGAAAGAAAAAGGTTAAAGCAATAGGTAGCAGATAATCCTTGAGCTCATAGCCAGCCAACAAAGGAAGAAATATGTTAAACTATCACAACAATAGGTAAATGCTGACTTGTCAAAAGAGATTATTAGAACAGATCAACTGTAAGCCTTAATTCTTAGCAATGCAATAATTAATTG
>DATFPS010000135.1:0-10655 GCA_035264705.1 Nitrososphaeraceae archaeon
TGCAAATGAAGGAGTGAGTTTTAAAGTGGAACCTGTCTTTCCCTCAGTGACATGTACAGTTCAAGCCAGTTTACTATCGGGACAATATCCCAACCAACATGGTATAATATCTAATGGATTATATGATAAAGCCAATTATACTGTTTCTTTCTGGGAGCAATCAAGTTCTTTAGTTCAAGCTGAAAGAATCTGGGATATAGCGAAACGACAAAACAATTCTTCCATCAAAACTGCTGTCTTGTTCGGCCAAAATACAATGTATTCTAAATCAGATATCGTCATTACTCCCCGGCCTCTACACATGGAAGATGGCATGGTAATGTGGTGCTATTCTAAACCCATTGGTTATTATGAAGCCCTAAAGCAAAAATATGGCGAATTTAACCTTGCGACTTATTGGGGTCCCTTCGCATCATACAAATCGAGTGAATGGATAATAAAGGCAGCATGTGATACGCTCGAGAACGAGAGACCTAATCTGATGTTTGCTTACATGCCTCATGTTGATTATTCAGCTCAAAGGTTCGGAAAGAATAGTAACGAGGCAAGAGAGGATTTGAAAAGAGCGGATCAGTTGGTCGGTGGAGTAATACAAAAAACAATAGATTTAGGGATTAAAGAGGATACACAATTTATTATATTCTCTGAGTACGGATTCAATGATGTTCTACATCATATACCACTGAATAGAAAACTTAGGGATGCGGGTTTACTTTCCGTAAGAACAATAAATGACAAGGAATACATAGATTTTGAATTTAGTAAAGCATTCGCGATGGTCGATCATCAGATAGCACATGTATATATAAATAATTCTTCTGCAGAACAAATTAAAAGAGTACTTGAAAAAATTGAAGGAGTAGAAACAGTGCTTTCAGGTGAAGATATGAAGACATTGAAAATTAATCATGAACGTAGTGGTGATCTAATTGTAGTAGCTAGTAAAGACACGTGGTTTAGTTATTATTGGTGGTACGAAAATGAAAAAGCTCCTAATTTTGCAACGACCGTTGATATACATCGCAAACCTGGTTATGATCCTGCAGAACTTTTCATTGATCCAAACACAAAGTCCATATCACTCAATCCTAATAAAATAAGAGCATCTCATGGAAGACCCCCTAATAATGTTACAGAAGAAGGACTAGCACTCTATGTATCAAATCAAAACTCCGTCATTTCAAAGAATTCTCAAGAAATTGTTGGCTGTGTGGATATTGGAAAATACTTAATTAATCTGGTTTCTTGATCTTATGGTAATATTATATAGGATCCTGACTGACTGATGACTTTTAAATATTCTATTACGCTTTCGTCTTTCCGGGATATCGAATCCATAGAAAAGACACTTGATAGATTGGTATACCAGGGCTATGATGCCGTTGAAATGTATGGTGAACCAGATAAATTAGACTTAAGAACAATACAAGAGACATTCTCCTGCTTTGATATTGCTGTTTGTGGTATAACAGGAATGTGGGGATCGTCAGGCCGGGATGATACACATAAGAGAAAACTTATTAGCTGTAATCAAAGTATCTTAAAGCAGTCAAAAGAATACGTAAAGCGTTGTATAAAGCTATGTCATGAATTAGGGGGAAAAGAGCTCAATCTATGTCTCTTTGCCGATGATGAACTTGCAACATTTGATAGAAACCATGTTATTCTTTCTGACATTAAAAAAATACGTATAATACAAAGCGTGCTACTGCCTATTCTATATGAACTAACAAGCTTTGCTGCTGATTACGATATAATCCTTCTATTAGAGCCACTTAATAGATATAGTACACCATACTGTACTACTGCAAAGGATGCAGTTTATATTGCAAAACAAGTTAATCACACTAACTTCGGGATATTGCTTGATACTTTTCATATGAACATAGAAGAAGATTCATTTGAATATGCAATACTCGGTTCTGCAAACCTATTAGGTCATACTCACTTCGCCGACAACAACAGAAAAATGCCCGGTCGTGCACACATTGACTTTAAATTAATTCTCGACTCGTTAAACCGTATAAAATATAATGGATATATCAGCTTTGAGCCAATTTTGAATAATGATTATCTTACTTCTACCCAGCAGGGATTAAACTATATCAAATCGATAGTGAGAAACAAACACACAGAAG
Source organism: Nitrososphaeraceae archaeon (assembly GCA_035264705.1). GTDB lineage: Archaea > Thermoproteota > Nitrososphaeria > Nitrososphaerales > Nitrososphaeraceae > JAJNBK01. The sequence continues at coordinate 2,139 of DATFPS010000135.1, forward strand.
ACTAATATAATAAAAATATGCAACTGTAAAATAACGACGTCAGGCTATGGATCCATAAAGCGAACAGGGAATGAATTTTAGAAATACCAATAATGAAAGAACCGTTGTGATTAGAAAAAGACTTTAATGCTAAACTATTGATATATCGATATAAAAAATTATCATGAAGAGTATCATTTAATTAGTATACCGATAATATCCTAGAATCCTAGGCAAAGAATATGTTTATCCATAAAACTGCCAAGTCCCAATATGCTTCAGAATTTGCACGAGACGTCAGTGAAGGCTTGCGAAGGTCGAAGAAAAAAATAAAGCCGATGTATCTTTATGATGAATTAGGATCATTACTTTTTGAGAAAATTTGTCTTCAGGAAGAATATTATCTTACCAGAACTGAAAGAATCATCTTAGAGGATTGTGCACCTAAGATAGTAAAGATGCAAAACAATCATCACATAAGTATACTAGAGCTTGGAAGTGGAAGCTCTGATAAGACAAGAATTATTCTTGAATGTTTTTTGTCCAAACAAAAACCACTTTATTATTTTCCTATCGATGTGTCGGATTCTATGCTGTATTCGACAATTCATAAACTTTCTGTTGATCTCCCTGATCTACACATTAAGGGCATTGCTTCTGATTACGTGGAAGGTATGGTAAAAGTCAGAGATTTCATTTGCTCAAATAATCAATTCCCAAACAAAAAACTCATTCTTTTCCTGGGATCTAGTATAGGAAATTTCGAACCTGATGATGCCATAGATTTTCTAAGGACCATAAAGAATAACATGGATAAACAAGATACATTATTGATAGGTTTTGATCTTCAGAAGAATGCAAAGACAATTGAAGCAGCTTATAATGACAAAGCAGGCGCAACAGCAAAATTCAATTTAAACTTGTTGACTAGGATAAATAAGGAACTAGGAGGCGAATTCAATATACGAGATTTTGAGCATCTAGCTTTTTATAATGAAAATGAGGGAAGGATAGAGATGCATCTAATATCAAAGATTGATCAACAAATTAATATCCAAGGCATTCATGAGACAATTTCATTCAAGCATAACGAAACAATTCAGACAGAAAACTCTTATAAATACACTTTAAGGCAAATATCTCTTCTAGCAGAGGAAAGCGGTTTTGAAGTAAAAAAGAATCTTACCGATAAAAAAAAATGGTATGACTTGGCTCTTTTTTCCCCGATTTAATGTTGATTAGTATAGAGGTATCAGTATACAGTACTCTTCTTGCAAGAAAAAAATAGTCAATTATTATCTCATTCTTCTTAGGTTATCCCTTTTTATCGACAGTTAGATGACTAAATTAATGTCTCATCTTCACAATCACTATTAATCAATTTTGCTTCATTATGTCTGTTATTATATTTATAATCATATTACACAATACTTCGGGAAATTGACATACAAAAGGAGAGATAGACAAAGTTAATCCAGCCATAGAAGTTAAAGAAAAAACCTAGTTGACTATAAAAAGTAATTTTCTGCTATTTAATGTACTGGTTAATTATATTAATATAATCAGTTTTTGTAACAGAGTATGGAACAAATCGTAAAAATGTTCTTACTTGTTATCAATTCCAGCATTGCCGGAGATGCCATCTTTGATATCGTTATGCTAGATTCTCTAGATTTCTCAGAAATGTATATAATAATGTGATAACAATTGAATCATACCTTATTGGAATAACTTCTTTAGCAATACTAGGATATCTATCAATGAAAATTTTAATTCAAACGTTAATTCTACCTTTTTCTATATACTACTTTGGAATTAATATAGCTTCAATCTCTATTATAGAGTATAGGAGAGGATAGTATTATAGTAAGTCACATTTACTGTGAAAAAATTTTCACTTACTAATTTTCACAAACTAATTTTGATATACTATATAATAATACGATTATACATTATTATTCAATGTAGCTGAAAATCTCATATATTTAGTCTGATAAGAAAGGAAACGACTTTCAAACGCAGCACATATAATATGCTTTGCCAAAGGAGATTGTTCTAATTCCAGCTCTAAAACCAAATATCCTACTGATTTTAGAAACAATTAGCAACAGAAGAATTAAAGTCTTTAGATACTGATCTAGCTACAAAATCCTTTCTAGGTTTAAAGCTGTTGTTCTATCATATATAATAATATAAAACAAAGGAAAAAAATGAGGTCTAAGTTGTCTTGTTAGCCCACATAATTACTGTAAATGTACTTACAACTGATCCAACAATTCCTGTAATTAAAGCACCTATGACTGCTTGGTTTAGAAAGTTCGGCACGGCCCCTGTAAACCATTGAGCAATACTGGGAAACGATAAATATGCCACGAAACCTATTCCAAATCCAACTAGCCAGAATACAAAGACCGTAAGCGTCCTAGACAATTTGACCCCTACCTCTGTAATAGGTTTTGCTAAGTATTTTCATGGAGCTTCGTCTTTTCATATCTTTTGTCTATTCATTTGATAATAAGTATGATTGTCAAATTTAATAAATACGATAACTATTAAATTGGACAGACTAGTAGTCTTAGATGATAACTGTTAAGTTGCCATCATATCGAATACTATGATTATAAAGATAAGATGTAATAATAAGTATAATAAAGTAGAAGTACACACTTTATAATTCAAACTTATGTGCATCGTCGTCAATCGTCAGAGAATAAATATTTCTTCTAAAATACTATATATACTCCCATTGTGAAAATGTCATTATTATGGCAACAATTAATGGTGAAACAATAACAGGAATTGCACTATCTTTTTTGGCTATACTGTTTATCTATGCCGGCCTTGTTAATGAAGTCTGGGCTAAGATATTACTTGCAGATTACTTTATCTTTGCCATGGGAATAGCGTTTATCGCCCTTGGAGTATATTCAATACGCAAACATAGAACAAGCCGTGTCAAGGAACATTCTCATTAGTTAATTCTGTTAGTTTGAGTTTTCAAACTATTTCATCAATATAGTATATCGTTTCATTTCTTTTTAACGACGAAGATGAGATTAAGTTAACTAAGGAATTCATCAAGTTGTCAATATCCGGATCTGCTCCTTCAATATTGCCTCCAAGTATCAGATAAAGTCGAATATTCGAGCCAAGGACGTCACGTAGTTCTTGATTGACAGTTGCAGTATATGGCCTCAAAGCACCTCTGAATACCTCTGATCTCGCTCTGATTACGCCAGAAACTTTTTTACCAGTAGGAGCGTCAGGTCCAACTATTACTAAAATTCCATCAGATCCCTTAAATTTAATCGGCTCTTCAGTTGCGCCTTCAGCAGCCATTTTATTAACTGCCTCTCTTGTAATTAGCGCAGGAATATTTATAAAGTTCTCAACAAGAGAATCCCATTGGTTTCTACTTAGTTTTGAAAGGGGAATATTGTAGTCATAGTCACCGGTAAAATGTACGACTGCGTCTAGAGCTCCAAATTTTGTTCTAACTGTCTTCAAAATATTACTCACATGCTCTTCTGAAGAGAGATCAATGCAATGACTATGAAAATCCTTGAATCGTAATAGATTAGATGAATTACTGGTCAATATAATTATCTGTTCAGCACTAAACGAGCTTAGAATTTGTGCGAATTTTTCCACGCGATCTAGGTCTTTTTTGGCAGAAGAGGTAATAGTAAGAACAACAACTTTTCCCTTTATAGCTGCAGGTACATCGGCCTCAAGAACTGTTCCTACTGTAGGCTTTACCGGATAGAATATATGATCATTTGGAATTATCCTGCCGTTTATCAATTTGCTAATTTCTTCATCAGACAAATTCAGTACCATTTCAGCAACATCTTCTTGTCTTAGAAACTGTCCATCAACTGACATTTTACTTGTATTGTTCTGTATCTTCTCTGCGATTTCTTGGATTTTACCGAGCATATTTGAAACTACACTGAAGAGTTTCTCAGTCTCATCGGAAGATTCTATTCCGCGTGATTTGGCCAATTCCTTTCCAATCTCTTGAATCCCCTTTTTGATAGTAGTGTTTTCTTCCCCTAGCAGAGGCAGCGCCTTAGTGGCAGCTCTTTCCACTTCAATTGATGACAATCCTGAGTATCCTCCAATTCTTAGGAACTCGGCAGCCGCCTTTGGATAAACTGTTTTATAAATTCTATCAGAGTGAACTGGTCCGGGATTAGTTGCTACCGACCTGACACCTTTATCTATTAATTCCCATGCCAAAGCTTCTGCTAGTCTATTTTTAGCTCCTTGCGCGGCTGTATAAGGAGTTCTGAATCTATAAGGTCTTTGCTCATATCTATTCTCTTCTGTAAAGAAAGTTCCAATTGTAATTATCTTGCCCCCTGGCTCCATTGCCTGTAGGCTCTGAATCGATGTCCAAAAAGTTCCTGTAAGATGAATAGCTGTACACTCTTTGAACTCCTTGAAATTTGCATTAGTAAATGCCTTAACTGGACCTGATATACCGGCATTATTAACGACTATGTCAATTCTGCCAAATTCCTGTTTAATAGTTTTGAACATCTCATTAATTCCGCTCTCATCAGATACATCGATACCAGGAAAAGATCGTATTTTACTAGAATAGCTATACCTCTTGAAAATATCACTTAATAGTGCGCTAGTGCTATCTAGAGGCTCCTTTCTTCTACCCATAATGATTATATTGGCGCCATTTTCAGCAAACTTTTTAGCGATTGCCTGGCCTATTCCAGTTCCACTGCCTGTGATAACTACGTTTTTACCAATAAAGTTTGAGCAAGATTTTAATGAATCTTTCTCCATAGATGTGGGACAATAGATACACTATTAAAGTTAACCTTGATGACATCATAATTTAAATATTAATAAAAAGAGCTTGAACACTTAATACTTATTCCAACATTGTCTATTGATCCTGCACTCTCATCAGACCTCTCTGAAAGTCACCAATAATAAAGACAGACTTGATTCATTTTTTAGTCTATCAATTCCTAATAAAGTTAAGATTCCTTTTAAGAGTAAATGAGTTACATTAAAGGACTGCAAAAGAGAGATAATTATCCAAATTTGATTTCGTAGATAATAAGAGTTTAAATTAAAAGATTAATGCCAAGTATAATGTGCGATGCAATAGCTATGAAAATGCATAGTTCGGATATTACAAGCTGATGAATATACCATTCATTAAAGTTTTCACCGCGATCCAAAGAAAAGTTATGAAAGATCGCAATTCAGATTATTTGAGATGATATATTCATCTTTTTCAATTGTTAAGGTATTGTACAGACAACTTAATAAAAACCTGTATATACGAATATGATTATTGAGTGGACCAGAAGCAAAATTTAAAATCAACGTTAAAGATGGTTTTGTTGAATTAGAAGGTAAAGAAGCCTTTGTAGACCGACATTTAGATAAATTTGAGGAAATATTTACATCAGCCATAAAAGAGGCTGTAAGACAAACACTCGAACACAATACGCAACAACCGTCTCAGTCAAGCGAAGTAATACAATCCAATCAACAGAAGCGTCTTGACTTTCCAACGACGCAAATGTTAAAATCACAAACCAGTAATAAGCATTTTTTAAAACAGTCTCCATCTTTACCTCCAATACCAGTTGACCTAAAAGGGAGTGAAAATAAAATAGGTCTTCGGGAATTTTATGCTGATAAAAGGCCATCTAATCATTATGAAAAGACAATAGTCTTTGTATACTATTTGACAAAATTTAACAAAGAAGAGGAAATTAAGCTTGGTAAGATACTGTCTTGCTATGAGGAGGTAGATGAAAAAAAACCTAGTATAACTGATATTGTGAAAAATACTATCAGATATAAGGGTTGGCTAGAATATGGTTCTGATAAACTCTCTACTCGTTTAACCATCTCAGGCGAAAATTTCGTAAAGTTTGATCTTCCGCACCAAAAAAAGAACATGCATAATGATCTGATTTCTCCTTCTCTTTCTCTAAATGATCCGTCATAGTAATTCTTCTAAGCACGCCACCAATCAAAACCTATAAAATCAACTTTTCTCTCCTTTATTCTCGGTAATGCCAATATGAATTGCTTTTTGACTGTAGTGGCCAGTCTGCCTGCAAGTACAATTCCAGTTGCTGTTAAGTAATCTTTCTGTTTGAATACCTGAACTAGGTAAGGTGCATGGTCAATGCCAGGTCCATGCTCATATACTGCAAAATCACAACCAAATTTGATGCCTGGGGATACCACATAACCTCCGTCTCTTAAGATCTGGAATACTAGGTACTTGTTATCAAAGTCAACGTACTGTTTTCGACAAAGTGTCTTTAACGCTCTTAGTGATATCTGTCGTCCATCGACATGGTATGCTATCAATCTACCTGTCTGAATGAGATAACAACCTTCGATTAAATCTAACACTAAAGGCGCATCAAATTGAGTACCTTTTGGCTTTGAAATTCCTAAAGGTTTGCCATAATATCCGTTACCAAAAATAAGTCGTGATTCTTCTACGTTCCATATAATTATTCTATTCTCTACTAGTTTTCCAATAACGGCATTCATTACATACTCAATGCGAGAATAGTAATAGAGTCAGATGCTTCTTGGCATTTATCTGCCATTCCTTCAACACCCTCTATTACGTCTTTTAAAAGTAAAATATCCTTTGTTACTGCGAGCTCGTTAAGAACTTTTATTATAATAGCTCTATATCTAGCATCAATCTGGCGTTCCAACTTTTGGACCTCTTGAGCCAGCTCAAATGCACTTGCAGGATTTATACTCAATGCACGAGCCATTTCATTTAATTTGAAAATAGCATCAACAACCATTCCAATAAGATCCCTCAGATCATCATCAAAATTCCCTTTTTTTAAAGAAGAGGTTCTTATATTAGATAGTCTGAACGCAATTCCTGTAATAAAGCCAGCAATATCATCCACAATATAGGCAGTCCTTAATACATCCTCCCGAGATACCATAAGACTACCTATTTCAGCAACTTCTCTTGTAATCTTCCTTCTTAGGTTCTCGATAACTTCCTCAGCATTAGTCATACGCTCAAGACAGATCTGAACATCTTTGTCATCCCCTTTCATAATAGAAGCAAAAAGAGTTGATAAATCTCTAGCTGAATTTAAGATCCTATTAATTTCATCATGTAAAACTGCTAATGCTTTTCGTTTAGCCTGGACTTCCAATTCTCCACTGTACATCTCATGTAAACTGCTCCATCAGACTTTTAATCCTTTTGACATTATAATAAGTTCATTGTTTAAAACTTATGATACGTCTAAAACGATATTATAGATATAATGAATTAGAGATCTGCAATGTTAAATTATAAGATACTTACAATATAATCTGCAACTCACTACTGAATCATAGAAGAATATTTTTGTTTTAGTTATGTATGTCGATCTCTTCTGTCTTTTACAAAGTAATGTATTTTTTTGACCTTGTTATCTACGTTCGAAAATTGTGTCCTTTATTTCTATGAGGTCTCGGAGAATTGCGCTACCAGTTTCCATACCTCCAGCTCCTCGACCAATTATTGTTTGATGACCTGAATGGTCAGAGAAAAAGGTGACTGCATTTAATGTGCCGTCTACACATACCGGATCCTTTTTTGATACTTCAGTTGGTCTTACATCCAGTTTTTTTTTATCACATATCGCTAAGAGTTTTATTGCATTGCCTCTTTCTTGAGCTCTTTGTACGTCAGAAACCTCAACAGAACTGATTCCAGTCCTATGGATGTCCTTAATGGTGACTTTCATTCCCATAATCAAATTTGCCATTATTACAAGTTTTGCGGCTGCATCGTATCCTTCAATATCTAGAGAGGGTACTGCTTCTGCATAGCCTTTTTGTTTTGCATCATTCAAGGCACTATCGAATGTCAGACCTTCTTCCATTTTGCTTAGTATGTAGTTTGTAGTCCCGTTCAGGATCCCTTTAAATGAAATTATCCTGTCGCCCTTTAAACATCGTTTTGCAAATTCTAGGATCGGTGTACCTCCTCCTACAGTTCCGCTAAAACGTAACAAAACACCATTATAATTTGCTAACTCCATTAAGGAGGGAAAAGATAGTGCAAGAGGGCCTTTGTTTACAGTAATTACATGCTTGCCCGATCTCATTGCTGAGATGATATTTGATGTTCCAGGTTCGCCAGACTCTATATCCGTTGGAGTTAACTCAATAAGCATTTCCGCATCCATTTTTTCGATTACATAAAGGGGATCAAATCTTGAACTTCTCTTTTCATACTCTCCAACAGTGCCCTTTAGCCTTTTTACTTCTAGCAATCTTTGAATATCCAGACCTCTAGGAGCAATAGCACAGCCACCGGTATCTACGCATGCTACAATGCGAGGTTTGATACCGTAAAGACTATACAGGTCTACAGAACGAGATAAAAGTAATTTTGCAAGGCTTTGACCCACTATGCCAAAGCCCACCACAATTAATCGCAATTTAATACTCAATAACGATTTGGGTTTAATATGTTTAAATCTGGACTTATTATGACTGCGTATCTAAAAT
>DATFPS010000136.1:0-7300 GCA_035264705.1 Nitrososphaeraceae archaeon
CAAAAAGAGATTGCTGAGAAATCAAAAAAAGATCTTGAAAAAGAAGGTGTTTACAAAGATCCTATTGTAACAGAAATTACTGATTTTAGAGATTTTTATGTTGCAGAGGAGTATCACAAAAATTACTACGAAAACCATCAAAATGCTCCATATTGTAATTTTATTATTGATCCCAAAGTGAACAAACTGCTTCTGAAATATGGAAATACTGTTAAAGAAGTATATAAATAGTTGCTAACATGTGCATAATATTATTAATTAATTGAAAATGATAAATACTAACACCAGTATCCAAAATTGGACATTATTATACTCATTCTAATCTATCTACCTAGCTTCATTTGAAGTTGATAATTCCTACAGTATATTTCAAAAGAACGTTACTTTGATCCATTCAAAGTAAATATCTTACATATAATTAATATCAAGAACTATTAATTATTATGAATAGAGTAACGTAACTGTTGCTCCCTAATTGTTATAAACACTGGTCTTTCATGACCAAACATTATTCTCCTACATATAAATGAGAGAAACCGGGGTATTCTTCTTCAACAACATGAAAATAATGATTTTATCTTATGCTGCTGGCTTGACGGAAATTCTTTCAGGCAAGCTAAAGGAATTTGGATTAATTGCAGAACGTGTTGATTATAATAAACCCATCATGACACAAATTACAGATGCAGATGTACTTGTAAATGGTTTGGGAAAATTGAATAAGCCTATAATAGATGCTTGTCCAAAATTAAAGCTAATTCATCAGGTAGGTACTGGAGTTGATAATGTAGATATTGGTTATTGTACCCTAAAATCCATTTATGTAGCAAATATTCCTCATGTTAACAACGTATCAGTAGCAGAACATACACTATTTCTCATGATATACCTTGCAAAAAATATGAAAAGTGCAGGCGAAGGAATAATGAAGAGAAGAGTATTCAATGTACTAGGTTCAGAGTTATATGGAAAGAATCTTACAATTATAGGTCTAGGAGCTACAGGGGTAGAGGTAGCAAAAAGAGCAAAAGCTTTTGGTATGTATATAACTGCAGTCACAAAACATCCTGATTCAAAAAAAGGAAGAATAGATAAGAACAATAACAATAATAACAGATGGAACTATTTACAATTTTATAAATATAATACAAGGAGTAGAATCTCTATCAGATTCACTTATTGATGCAGACTATATTTCACTCCATACCCCACTGACTGATGAAACAAGAGGTTTGATCGGAGCAAAAGAAATTAATTCGATGAAAAGCTCTGCATTTTTGATAAATGTTGCTAGAGCCCAAATAGTGGATAGAAAGGAACTTTTTACATCTTTGGTTAATAAAAAAATTGCTGGAGCTGCCTTTGATGTCTTCTGGGAAGAGCCTGCAGATCCTAATGATAAATTGCTAAAACTTGATAATTTTGTTCTAACACCACATTTAGCAGGATGGACTTCTGAATCAGCAGATAATGCAACAAGAATAATTGCATCAAATATTAATAGGGTTTTACATGGTGAAAAACCAACTACAGTTGTAAATAAGACTGGCTAATTAACTTTCCATAACCACAACAAGAAAATAGTTAAACTATCTTATTGCTAAGGGTTAGTATTAACAATATCTCAATAAACACAAAAATTATTTTAATTCCATTCTTGGCCTAATATGTTTTGATGATGTACAGATGCTTTTTCCGAACTTTGAAGAATTAAAAAAAGAAAATTTGATTTTCTGTTGCTATAACGGAGTTTTGTTCTTTTCGTTAATCTCCACTCTATTGCTGTTCCTGCTCTGCCTGTTCAACTATATCTTCTATTATTACAGCTTTAGGTATACCATTTATAGAAATACTTATTATTTAATATTCTAAATTGTTATCTGAATGTATAGTTCATTCAAACATAAATTACTTTTTGCAATAATGTTTATTTTAACTTTTGGTTACAATTACAGCCATCATCATATAGACGTACATATTCGTCGCAATCATTAACAAGATTCAATCTTCTGATCTTTTAACCAACTATCATTATTCTGCTTCTTATTGTTGCTGCTCTATATGGCAATTTTAGCATTATTCTAATTCTATTCTCCAAACGCAATTAAATAATATTAATAAGAGGAGTCCATTTTCATTAATAATCTAGTTCTATAATGTTTTAATTCTTGTTTTAACTAATATAGTAGTGGTGGTAGTAGATAAGCAAACAAATGAACGCTATAAGCCAGACTGATATGCGCTGCTTTAGACGTCTTATCTGCCATTGATGTTTTCTTACTCTGCTACTGCCATATAATGTATTCCTGTCTAATAACGGATCTAAAGAAAATGGAGAGAAAGAGGAGACTTGTTTGACTATCTTTCGTTATTGCTTTTATAACATAGTTTTGTTTTTTATGATTTGCCGCCTTTTCTTGCCACTCTTTCTTTTGTCTTTTTATCAGTGGATGCAAGTCCCTTCTTGCTTGCTTTCTTTTTAGCTGCCATTATCTCTGGAATGTTATATCCATAATCTTATTAATGAATTACTTATCATTGTTTCTTAATTTAGCTATTAGAAAAAGAAGATTAAGATAACCATCATATAAATATCATTAACAGAGCATCTAAACTATCGGAAGTAATATTGCCTATTTCTCTCCTTTAATTTGGACATATTTACTAACAACATTGACTAATGCAGAGAATCTGTGTTCTGCAACTGGAAGAGGAAGGTTAAATTTTTCATTTACTATTAGCCGGGGTCTGATGGCATGAGCAGAGTTTGTTAATAAGAAGTCAGTAGAGTTATCCATAAGGATTGTAATAGAGACCTTTTCAAATTCTTGCAGCATAGACATAATCTATTAGATTGTCTTAGCTAAGTATAAAAATTATATTTAATAGATTTAGTTCTTAATAGCTGTAAGCAAGAACTAAAATCATAAACATCAAGGAAGCTGTAAATGATATTCTGTTTTAAATATAATAATTGAATATTTTATCTTTTATGGTCCTTTCCAAACATTTTCTGAGAAACTTCCATATGTCCCTTCATATCGAAAGTTAAGATAACCATCATTTGCAATAAGTTTTTTTATAGATGCTTGATCCATTCTGCTGGACTCAAAGCCTTCAGGTATTTCAATTATTGCTCTATGGACTTTACCTGTTACTGGATTTCTAATGGGTTCAAGCCATGCTTCAGCAATAGTATCTTTGGACTGCTCTCCTCTTCTCTTTTCGAGTCCTCTTATTTTTACTGCAAATACGGCAACATGACTTCGTATATCCTTAGTCTGAAACTTTACACTTGCTTTCTTTGGTTCTTGAAATTTTTCGATTGTGCTTGCATAGACTGCAAAAGGTCCTCCTCCTGCTTTACCTGTAATGATGCTTGATAATGCTTCAAACTGTTTTTCATCTGCTCTGTTATCTATATAGTATGATGCTTTTCCATGACCTTCGTGAATTGGACCCGGCCAAGAAGCAATCAATGCCATATTAAGTCCATTTAATTTAACATCATCGCTGCCATAACTACCACTCACTATATGATATCCAGAAATTCCTTCGCAATTACCATGAGTTGGATAGGCGTTAAATTGACAAGGACATCCCCAATCACAATTACAAGCATCCAGAAAATATGCATGCATTTTCCATTTTGTTGTAGTTCTTTTCTTTGCCTTCAAATAATGCTCTCCTTTTTTCTATTGATAAGATAAAGGTTCTTTTTATCAATTGTCATGGCATATCTACTTTCATGTAAAGACTTCAAAGAGCATAGGAGTAAAGACCTATTTTCTTTTCATACTATATCAATAATATATTTAATGTAATGCCGTAACGATGTCCTGCCCAGATAGCCGACCAAGATGTGATCTGTTATCTTTTTATTTTTAATTCTAAATTGACTGCAGTCACTTTGCAGTTACTGCAGTTTGGCAGTACACAAAATTTCATAATAAATTTGCAAATCGTCCTCCCCAAAAATCCTAAAACAATTTATGATTTTGTAGTCTATATTATTAAAAGAACCGAAATATCAGTCAAATTAGACAATAAGAACGAATTTACCAAGGATGTCGAGTGTGTAACCTCCTCCTCTTTTTTTAGCTACTAGGTCATACCATCAATGGAAGTTAACTTATGATTTATGATAAAATTAAGAGAAAGGTATATTTTCATTATATTATTCAATTTTTTAGCTTAAGAGCAGAGAAGATATATACTATCATTATTGTAGCCAGAGTGGTTTTGTGTATATGTCATCTTCTAACTGATATCAAATGGAGCCAAGTTCATCAACAAGATCCTATACAATTGTAGAACCTATTCAAAAACTGCATATACTATTGTAGTTATTTACTTATTATCTATTTCTTCGAATTGACTTGTCATTCTTATTTTTGATGTCTGTCGATTCTTTTTCTTCAAAGGATATTGAATTTGCTGTAATTTAATTTCTGGCAGCTTATCATTTTATTGTAATCTGTCCTTTTCATTTCTTGGTGGCATTTTATATCTTCTAAGAACCTATGTAGGTGAAAATGGTATAACTGTAGAGAAGGACAATTCAACTGTGACTGAAGAGAGTGAGTGAGGTATATGGAATACAAGGGAACCTACGAGAATTTTTACTTCAGATGGAGGAGGTTGCATTAATAAATAGAATAAATCAAATGAATTATCACATTAATCGAGTCAAACTGAGTCTACTATGTCATTACAAAGTAATTATAATAAAATTCATGCGTGGGGCAAGAACAATCTCGAAAAATATATTTTGACCTATTGTTAAAATAGGAATCCAAAATGTTAATGAAGTACAAATAGTGCAAGTTCATCTATACTCTCCACCACAATCTCCAATTATCTCAAACAAGTTATTTGACTTTGTACATACAGCATCTATCGCATCAGAATCTGTCTTATCCAAACTAAAGTTGAATACCTGTGCGTTATCATTTCTGTGATCAACTATTCCAAGTCGAACACCGATAATAACGCCTGCTACTGCAGACTTGCCAAGAATATAGCGAGTTGCTACATTTGCAATGCTTACATTGTGCTTTTGTGCAATCTTCTTCAAAGTCGATAAAAGTTCTTGGAACAATTTCCATCCGCCCCATGCATCTATCATCTGCATGTATTTTCGTAAGCTTAATGTATTTAACTCAGCAGCAGATGGCTGCTGTATTCTTCCTAGATAACGCTCTGATATCAGCCCCCCACAGATGGTTCCGTAGGTAAGGAGACTTATGTTATGCTCCAGGCAAAGTGGTATCATCTTCACTTCTGGCCTACGATCTATAATCGAGTATTGAACTTGGTTAGATACAATTTGTATGTCTGAGTCTATCATTATCTGCATGCGGTCAGTATCGAAATTTGTAAGACCTATATGCTTGATTATTCCTTCATCCCGAAGGTCGGATAGGTATTTGAGAGCATCCATGTAATAGGGATTGTTATAATCCCACCAGTGGAATTGAAGTAAATCAAGGGAGCTAACATTCATTCTGCGAAGCGATCTTTCTATACTTTCCTTAACTATAGAACGTATAATTATTCCTGGCTGTCGCACCCATTTTGTTAAAGCCTGTATTCTGTCGAGTTCTTCTTTTCCTTTTAGTGTCAATAATCTGCGCCTGAACTGCCCAATAAAATCCTCTGCTGGACCATAAATATCTGCTAGGTCCCAAGTCCTAAAGCCCGCATCATGATATTTCATCATGTCTGAGATTGCCAATTCATGATCGATATGTCCATGGCCGCCTGCAACCTGCCACATGCCGTTGAGTACCCTGCATATTGTCAAATCAGGAGCCAGTTGGTAGGATTTTTTATTCATGTCATTCATTCTATATTTGCTAGACATTTCTATCTAACGAATATCAAGCACAAAAATCTGACGCTTATCGTAAAAATTATTTATTTATGCAAGCACTATCTTTAGGAGTTACAACAAGCGTGATCTTTTTAGTGCAAAACGGGGCTTTCCTTTTGATTGAGCAGTTCATTGTCTTCTTGTTAATCAGTAAACATAATCTCATAGTAATGATGGTGTCTAATACCATCAGGAAAGCAACAGTTCTCACTGGTGTTTCTATTAAGTAGCAGCGAACTCGATAAAATTATTATTATTTCATATATACACATCATAATACAACTATAAGCTTGACAAGTGCATAATTGTCACATGATCCAAATAGTCGTCATCCTGTCTATATATCCACTCCGCATCATGGGGGAATATTGTTACGGCTACAATTCCACATAGACTATGTATACGCCATTTTTTTTCAGTTCTTAAGAAGATACTTGCAAAGATGCTTCTGAGTTGTCTCACAGTCGTAAGAAACTTACTAAGAAATACAATCGTTGATAATCAAAAGAAGTCCTCTTTTCAAAAATTCGTCAGTCAAGAAGGACATAGCTAAAAATTAATTGATAGCGAAATATAACAATTTGAGTGTTTTAAAATGCAATCTCAGCCATGATGAGCAATCAATTCTCTTTCATGTTCTGAACAAACGTGATCTAGTATAATTTGATGATTAAATAAGTATCTGCACCCACACGAGTATTGAATTTGTTTTTTTCTAGCATAACTAGCAATTCCTTTTGTTTTTGTTGTTGTCGTCTCTTGCTCCATCATTTCAATATCATATTATAATTATATAACATACTATATTTACTTTTTTTGCATAACAAGCCTTATATTTACATTATCTCATTGCAACATAGTTTTTTTATTGTAGTTTTATACTTTAACTGCTTCCTTTAAAACCTGGTTGCTTAAAATGGTTACTTCTTTTGGCATTATTGCAATATAGTTATATATGACTTTCCTTCTAATGCCAGCTTGTTTACTTCAGCGAGATGTGGATTTACCCGATGGTAAATTGACTTTTGCTAACAGATCTTCTAAATTTGGATCTATTTCTTCCAAATTCTACATAATGGCCATATAATCCACTACATGTGGAAAGCTACCGTGTTATACCTACTACTAAAGCAAAAGCAAAATATCGCTAGTCAAGAGGATAATAGAATTATTATTATAGCGCAGAGACATAGAGTAAATAGTAAGTTTATTCTCTAAATAGTTATAACTGAATTTGCATATTTTAGATTTATGAGCAATAGCACGCTAACCAAAGAAAAGGAGGAAGAAGAAGAAGAACATAAAGATGCGATTATATCATTCACTGAAGAGGTAATTCAAGCCAGAGGTATTGAATGCGATTCCAGAATATCTAAGATATCAGAAGAACAATTAAAGGAAACATTTGAAGAGGTAAGACAACTC
>DATFPS010000137.1:0-4497 GCA_035264705.1 Nitrososphaeraceae archaeon
AATGCTGGTAAATTGGCACCAGAAAATAATGAGACAGAGATAAAAGAGAAGAGATCCTAAATGGTAGTAAACATAAGAAAAAAAAGAGAATTAATTGCAAGAATGCTGGGCGTAGGTGCAAATAGAGTAAGGTTTGAGCCAGACCAACTTGATGACGTAGCAGATTCTATTACTCGTGAAAACCTTCGTGCTCTGATTAAGAATGGAACAATCTGGACTGTCAAACCAAAAGGAACATCAAGAGCACGTGCTGAATCAAAACTTGCTATACGCAGAAAACATGGAACTGGCGCAGGTTCAAAGAAAGGGAAAAAGACAGCGAGAACGGGTAAGAAAGAAGTACATGTCATCAAAGTTAGATCGATGAGGTATCATTTGAAAGTATTAAAGGACAGGAATGACATCAATCGTGAAACGTACTGGTTGCTTTATAAAAAAGTTAGTGGAGGTCAGGTTCGATCCTTGGCTCACCTGCGTGACCTTATAAAACAATCAAAAACCCATTAACTTTTTATCATTTTCCTTTTTTAAAGATATTCTGCATATAGCAAAGTCTTTTATGCTCCCGTTTTGAAATTTTATTCCTTCTTTTTCCAATAGCTTTCTTTTTGCTACCGATCCATATGCATAACCTCCCATCTTACCATTTGAACAAACAATTCTATGACAGGGAACTATTATAGGATTTGGATTTTTATTTAGAATATTGCCTACTGCACGCGCAGCATAAGGATGACCCAGAGCCTTAGCAATATCGCCATACGTCGCAATTTTACCTGCAGGAATTTCCATTAGAAGTTTGTAAACATCTTTATCTTTTATAAAGAAATTTGAGACTTTTCTATCTGTTTCAATCATTAAGGTTATCTATACTGCAAAAACAACACCCTTTATAAAAATATCTACTAAAAATAATTCGATTCAGGTATACATACGGTAAAATATATGCTTACTCCCACAACCGATTTCAATGATTCAATAGATATAGATTATACCTGTATACCTTTTTTTGCAGAATAGTTTCATAATAGTAAATTTATTGTGACTTAAACATTATTCTTCGTGTTTTTTTAAATCCATTTTTATCTCAATGCATTTATATAAAAGATATAATTGTGTGAACAATCCAATTATTATATTTGGTCTCTGGTTCAACAATTTTCATGATGAGGATGTGTCAATGCAAAGAAGAAGCTTTATTTTTTTAATATCAACTCGGTTCCTTCTGTATTTGTTTCAACATTTATGAAAAGAGTCCTTCTCATTTTCAATTTGTCTACCTTTTTTCTAATCCTTTTGACTTATTAGCCTAGATCTACTATGTCTGACAATTAGGATTTTTGTTCAATGAAAAAAACAGTTATTACCTGATCTCCTTTGATTTAATGTTATCAATTCTTATTTCTTAAAGGAGTTTCTATATAGCTATACTCGACATTTCAGACGGCTCGACATTTCGGACCGATGATGATTCCCAATCTCCTATTTTATATATAGTATATAATGCCGTCATTTTTTTGTTACGCTAAGAAATTCCAACATTTGATGCATCCTAGCAATAACAATATCAAACTCTCAACACTTCGAGACCAGTATCTTCTACTAATCCCATTATCCTATTTTTTTCCTTACCAAGTCCTTTCCAGTCAACTATTATATGAGTAACTCTTTCAATACTCTTTGCAATCATTTGATTTAACATATCTTTATCAATTGATTCTAAATTATGTTTTGGAGCTACAGCAGCCAGGCCAAATTCGGACTCTAATAATAACGTGTTAAATTTCGAAGGATAGTGTGTTCCACCCAAACAAATTGCAACTTTTTCACACTGTCCTAATCCATTTACGAGGACCCTTAGGAGACAATTGCATACGATAGAAGCAGCATTTCTGTCAATCCACTGCCTTTCTGTAGAACCAATTTCAACAAACAAGACAGGTTTTTTTAACGATGTAGGTCCATGATGGCTTGCTTCTATAACAATTTCATAATATAAAAGGGCTGGTTTAGAATTATTAATTTCCTTCAGATATCTTTTTTGTAAGCATGGATATGATATTGCTAACTCTCGTGAGTTTCCACCATAGGGATTATCTGCATAATTTCCAGTACAATGACAAGTTAAGGTAGGGATTTTGCTTTCAGATCTATGTTTTGACAAAAAAATAAAGGCTTTTGAATGCGGATATTTTGTATCTAACTCTTCTATATAGAGAAGATTCTCATGAGAGATGTGAAGTTTGATTTTTTTATATACCGCTGAGGTATATTCCTCACTATTATTCCTATCATGTACAGAAAAATCTTTGTTATGTATTAGGTAATTTGCCATGGTCATACTTGCCGAATCCTGTTTTGAGGCAACAAGAGTAAAGTAGGAGGATTCCAACTATGAGATATTATAACTAGCTATTATAAATTATAATAACAATAAACGATTAAAAAACTAGGAATAGCATATGTAACTTGTTATTCGATTTTTTTGCTGACAATAAAAAGTACATAATACAATCGCCGTCATATTGAGAGATCTAATAGAGAAATTGAGAAAAAAAAGAGCGCCAGTATTGCATAGAAGAGATATCATTAAGATAACTGGGATTATACTATCAAAGAGTGGTTGCTTATTATATTATAATATTGTCCAAGAAACAGAAAGAGGGGAGATATTCGGCTCTCCTCAGACTATCTTGTAATGAATACCATTAGAAGCAATATTCAAAAGTATCTTTAGAATCGCTCTTTACTAGTGCTAACGAGGATAAATAGTATCCCATATCTATAACATTAATAAGGACAGTATTTTTTTCCATTCGGAGATAATATTTCTACCATAAGATAGTTTACTTAGTCACAGTTATAAGATAGCTTTGGAAATTGATTTTTAATGACCGATGAATTACGTAATCAGCAACAGGCTGCCTCAATAGAGCAGAAAATCAATGAACTGGTTCAGCAATCACGAGTTCTTGAGGCATATATGAATGATAACATTAGTAGAGAGGCTACTGTAACACGATTATTGGAAGAAGCACGACTGGCTTCTAATGCTATTCAAAATGTTCCAACCGATTCTGAAGTTGAATCATTTATGCCTGTTGGAATTGGAGTTTATGTAAAAGCCTTAGTTCCACCAGTGAAAAAATTGCTGATAAATATAGGTGCAGATGTTACTATAGAAAAAAATAAAGAAGACGCTATTAACTATATTGAATCTAAAATTAAGGAATTTGAAGTTGCCCTAAGGCAACTTGTTAGCCAAAAAGAACAAATATCAATGCGTATGGAACAAATTCAACGACAAGTAAACCAAATGTTACAAAAAGGCGGTTCTGCGACTGGTACTTCTGGAGACGGCTCCCAAGCGTCGCATCGTACCCAACAACATTCGCATGACGCTGGACAACAACATACACATTAGGCGAAATAAGTATTGTTTGATAAGCTCAGAAAGGCCTTTTCAAACGCAGCCAAAACCATAGGTCAAAAAGAGCTTTCTGAAAAAGATCTTGACGATAACTTATTTGACTTACAACTTGCATTATTAGAAAGCGATGTTGCACATGAAGTAATCGATGATCTTTCAGCAAGATTGAAAAAAGAATTATTAGGTTTGAAACTGGAAAGAGGACAGGTTGCAGAGGATATTATCAGGTCAAAGCTTCACAATGCTATTGGTGAAATGCTTGCCAGATGTGGAAAGATAGATCTAATAGAGAAAATCAAAGCAAAGAGGGAAAGAAAAGGCGGACCATTTGTTATTGTATTTTTGGGAATCAATGGAACAGGTAAAACTACGACAGTCGCTAAGATATCTAATTTGTTACGTAAGAATGGCATTTCTGTAGTTTTAGCAGCAGCAGATACTCATCGTGCAGGCGCAATTGAACAGTTAAGCGAACATGCAAAAAAATTATCGTTAAAGATAATCATGCAAAGATATGGATCAGACCCTTCAGCAGTGGCAAGAGATGCAGTAGATCACAGTAGAAAACATCATGTCGATGCGGTATTGATTGATACAGCTGGTAGGATGCAGACTGCCAAGAATTTGATGGATGAAATTAGCAAAATTGTAAGGGTATCTAAACCGGATCTGAAATTATTTATAGGCGATTCTCTAGCCGGGAATGATACTATCAATCAAGCAAGAGAATTTTTTCACTATACTAACTTTGATGGCGCCATTTTAACTAAAATAGATGCAGACTCAAAGGGTGGTGCAGCACTTTCTATTGCATATATTACATCCAAACCTATTGTCTATCTTGGAGTTGGTCAGGGATATGAGGACATAATTTCCTTTAATCCTGATAAGTTCCTTGAATCTATATTTGGTAATGCTCCAATAATTGACGTTGAGAATTTAAGAACATCTACTTTTACTGATGCACCGTCCACTTCTGAATCAATCACAGAGATTTCACCATTATCATCCCGTATAGAATCGGAAGTAACAACAATACCTAACATGATCAACGAGACAGAAACCCC